>NZ_JAIBFH010000136.1 GCF_019459675.1 Arenimonas sp. | reverse complement strand
TGCCGCGCGCGGTGAACAGCCAGTGGTGGGCGTCGATGAAACCGTCGTCGGTGGCATCCAGGCGCGCCATGTCGTGGTTGTCGTAGAAGGTCATCAGGTCGTACGGGTTCTGGTAGATGCCCTCTTCCAGCGCCAGCGGCGCCCGCAGCGTGGCGAAGTCGGCGCCCTTGGGGCCCACGGCCTCCGACAGCGCCTGCTTCACCGGGAAATCGAGCACGCTGATGCCGCCGTTTTCGGCAAACGTGAAGGGCGCGATGTTGGCGGCCTCGTAGTCGAAGGCCTCGCCGAACATGAAGAAGCCCGGATGCCGGGCGCGGATGCGGTCGGCGAAGGTCTTCCAGAACGACAGCGGCTGGTGCCGGATGGTGTCGATGCGGAACGCGTCCGCGCCCTGGTCGATCCACTGCAGGTAGGCGTCCACCAGGTGGTCCATCACGGCCGGGTTGTCGGCGGCCAGGTCGGACAGCTGGGCCAGGTCGGGCTTGCGGTTGTAGAAGGCGTGCAGCGGGTTGGCGGGGTCCAGCTGGTCCGGCGGCAGGTTGCCGTGGTCGGCGATCAGCGTGCCGTGCTTGTCGAACAGCTGGCCGAAGCCCGGCTGCTTTACCGGCATGGTCCAGCCCGGCGACGTATGGTTCGCAACGATGTCCAGCACCGTCTTGAGGCCCTGTCCGCGCAGGCCGCGCGTGAGGTCGGCGAAGGCCAGGCCCGGGCTTTCCAGGTGCTCGTCCACGGTGTGGAAGTTGCTGGCCCAGTAGCCGTGGTAGCCGGCCTTGCCCTGGTCGGTGAGGAAGCTGGTGCAGCTGATCGGGTCGCCGCCGGTGAAAGCTTCGTCGGGGTTGTCCACGATCGGCGTGATCCACACCGCGCCGAAGCCCAGGTCGCGGATGTAGGGCGCGTTGTCCAGCAGGCCGCGGAAGTCGCCGCCCAGATAGCCGATGTTGTCGCCTTCCGGGCCGCCGCAGGGCAGCGGGATGTCGAAGCTGCGGTGCTTCCCGCCCTGGTCGCGCTGGTCGTTGCCGGGGTCGCCGTTGACGAAGCGGTCGGTCACCACGAAGTACACCGCGTGTTCGGCCATGGGCTCAAGCGTGCCGTAGTAACTCGTGGCGGCCACGCGCGGCGAGGACAATGCGGGTGCCGTGGCATCGGCCGCGGAGGCACCGGCCGGCGCTTCGGGGCGCGTGCCGGGGGCGGCACAGGCGGTGGCCACGAGGGCGCTGGCAAGCACGGAAATCAGGATGGGTTTCATCGGCAGGCCCTCAGTGCGTCTCGGCGATCGGTTCATGCGCCGCCACGGGCTCGCGCACGCGCACCAGGCACAGCGCACCGATGATCAGGCTGGCGCCGCTGATCATCATTCCGTAGATCGCCTGGTTGTCGAACAGATGGCGCAGGCTGGGACCCAGCAGCGTCGCCGCGACGATCTGCGGGATCACGATGAACATGTTGAAGATGCCCATGCTGATGCCCATCTTTTCCTCGTCCACGCTGCTGGCGAGCAGTGCATAGGGCATGGACAGGATGCTGGCCCAGGCGACGCCCACCAGCGCGAACGAGCCCACCAGGTACACCGGCTGCGTCACCCAGGCCATCGACAGGAAGCCCAGGCCGCCCAGCACGAGCGCACCGAAATGAACGGCGCGCCGATTGAGCGGCCGGCGCGCGGCATAGAAGCTCAGCAGCAGCGCCACGGCCATCGACGACAGTCCGTAGTAGCCCATGTAGGACCCGACCAGGTCCGCTGCGTCCTGGAAGGCCCCGTTGGCCTGCGTGAACGCGGCCGCCTGCGCGGCATCCGCCATGTCGAAGGCCGTGACGTCCGGCGCCGGCGCCCTGAACACGTGTTCGGTGAGCGCCGGCGTCGCCAGGCTCCACATCGAGAAGAAAGCCAGCCAGCTGAAGAACTGCACCGTGCCAATGGCGAACATTTGCGCCGGCATGTTCAGCACGTGGTGCACGATCTCGCCGACCATGCCGCGCCCGGACTTTCTCTCAGCCGCGAAGCGCTCCGGATCCTCGGGCGGGTATTCCCTCGTGGTGACGATAGTGACCAGGATGCTGGCCAGGAACACGAACGCACCGATCGAGAACGCCATCTTCACCGACGGCGGCACCACGCCCGGGCCGGCCACGTTGGACACGCCCATCTGCGCCACCAGCCAGGGCAGGTTGCTGGCCACCCAGGTGCCGATGCCGATGATCAGCGTCTGCAGCACGAAGCCGTACGAGCGCTGCTTCTCGGGCAGCTTGTCGGCCACCAGGGCGCGGAACGGCTCCATGCTGATGTTGATCGACGCGTCCAGCACCCACAGCAGGCCGGCCGCCATCCACAGCGTCGACGAGTAGGGCATGAACACCAGTGCGATCGAGCTCAGGATGGCGCCCACCAGGAAGTAGGGGCGCCGGCGGCCCAGGATCGGATGCCAGGTGCGGTCGCTGAAGTAGCCCACGATCGGCTGCACCAG
This sequence comes from Arenimonas sp., assembly GCF_019459675.1. GTDB lineage: Bacteria > Pseudomonadota > Gammaproteobacteria > Xanthomonadales > Xanthomonadaceae > Arenimonas. The sequence continues at coordinate 8,335 of NZ_JAIBFH010000136.1, read as the reverse complement.
CAGGCCGGTGAGCGGCGCGGCGATCCACAGCAGCGGCAGCGCGTCCTTGTCCGCGCCCAGGGTCTGGAAGATGCGGGACATGAAGCCGCCCTGCAGCGCAAAGCCGAACTGGATCCCCAGGAATCCAAACGACATGTTCCAGATCTGCCAGAACGACAGCGTCGGCTTGCGGGTCATGGTTCCCCTCCCAGGGAAGCGCGCGGGGCGCCGATGTGTCGTGTTGCGCGCCTCGGTCCGGGTTCGGCCGGGCGCATTTTTGATGGACAACCCGATGGTAGGCTGCCGACGACCCGGCAGCCCGCCGCGTGCATACGTATTCACGCGACGACCGCCCTGCCGCGCAGGCATCTTGCCGCCATACCACCGCCAGGGAAACCGCCGCGCATGACCCCGATCGAACGCATGCTGCTGGCCATGACGCTGATCCTGGGCCTGCCCTACCTGGTCTGGCGTCTGGGCCGCACCGAATGCTTCGCGCCGCTGGTGGTGGTGCAGATCGTCACCGGCATCGTGCTGGGCCCGGGCGTGCTGGGCGCGATTTTCCCGGGCTACTACCAGGCGGTGTTCACGCCCGACGTGATTGCGCAGCTGGGCGCCATCGCCGCCTGGGCGGTGATGCTGTTCGTGTGGACGGCCGGGCTTGAGCTGGACCTGCGCGAAGCCTGGGAAAAGCGCGGCGAAACTTCGATCACCGCGGGGCTGGCGCTGGCCGTGCCGCTGGCCTTCGGCTGCGGCGCGGCGGCGGTGATGCTGGCGCAGGACGCGGCCTGGGCCGGCCCGCAGGCGCACTCCTGGCAGTTCGTGCTGGGCGTGGGCATGGCCTGCGCGGTCACGGCGCTGCCGATCCTGATCCTGTTCATGGAAAAGCTGGCGATCCTGCGCGAGCCGCTGGGCCAGCGCGTGCTGCGCTACGCCAGCCTGGACGACGTGGTGATCTGGGGCGTGCTGGCGCTGATCCTGCTCGACTACGAGCGGCTGGGCCGGCAGGCGATATTCCTGGGCGGCTTCTCGCTGGCGGCGTGGGCGCTGGCGAAGCTGGTGCCGCGCCTGCCTGAGCGCGACCGCTGGTACGTTTCCATGGTCTGGCTGGCGGCCTGCGGCTTCGCCGGCGACTGGTCGGGCCTGCACTACATGGTGGGCGCTTTCCTGGCCGGTGCGGTGATGGACCGGCGCTGGTTCAATGCCGAACACCTGGACCTGCTGCGCACGCACCTGCTGCTGGTGGTGATGCCGGTGTTCTTCCTCAGCACGGGACTTCGCACACAGTGGACGCTGGGCGGCGGCGCGGTGTTCGCAGCGGCGGCGCTGCTCCTGGTGGCGTCGGTCGGCGGAAAACTCGCCGGCGTCCACCTGGCGGGCAGGTGGCTGCGCTGGCCCAAGGGCGAAGCGACCCTCATCGGCTGGCTGCTGCAGACCAAGGCGCTGATCATGATCATCTTCGCCAACATCCTGCTCGACCGCGGCGTCATCGCCGCCGGCACGTTCACCGCGCTGCTGCTGATGGCCGTGGCCAGCACCATGCTCACCGTGCCGATGGTGGCCCCGCGCCTCAAGCGCAGCACCTGACTTTCCTACAGGCGGGCGCGTGAAAGCTTCCGCGCCCCAATGCGGGGTCCGGCGCCAGCACCTTCGTCTTGGCGGTGGGTACCGCGCCGGCGCCAGCCACCGCAACCGGGGAAGCGCCATAAAAAAACCCGCCGGCAGGGGCCGGCGGGTTGGGGAGAGACAGCGTCTCAGAACTTGTAGTTGATGCCGACCAGGTAGTTGCGGCCGTATTCGAAGAACTGGCGCGGACGCGAATCCAGGCCGTCGTAGGTCGAACGGAACGGCTCGTCGGTCAGGTTGTTCACCTGGGCCAGGAACGACAGGTCCTTGAGCGGGCCCGACTGCAGCGTGTAGCCCACCTGGAAGTCCACCACCGCCTCGCCTGCGAACAGGATGCGGGTGCGGTCGCCGCCGAAGCCCTGCACTTCACCCAGGAACTCCGAACGGCTGCGGCGGCTGCCGCGCACCGAGAAGCCATAGCGCTCGTAGTACAGCGTCACGTTGGACGTGTACTTGGAGAAGCCCGGCAGCGACGTGCTGGTTCCCGGGCCGTCGGGCGAAATGCTGGTGGTGCTGTCGGTGTAGCTGGCCTGCATGCCGAAGCCTTCCAGCGGCTGCCACAGCAGGTCGAACGGCACCGACACGGCCAGCTCGAGGCCCTTGAGGCTTCCGCCCTCGCCGTTCTGCGGCGAAGTGAACTCACCGATGTTCGACGGCGGGATGTCCGCGGGCAGCGTGCCGGGCGGGATCGCCAGGCCACTGAAGTCGAACGGCACCACCTGGTCGTAGATGTAGGTGCGCAGGTCCTTGTGGAAGTACGCGGCGGAAACATAGCCACGGCCGCCGAAGTACTTCTCGTACGACAGGTCCAGCGAGTTGGCGATCCACGGCTCAAGCTCGGGATTGCCGCCGCCGCCCGACCAGATGTCGCGGCCGCGGTCGATGCCGTAGCCGGCGTTGGCCCGCATCTGGTCCATGCGCGGACGCGCCATCTGGCGGCCGGCGCCGAACCGCAGCTTCTGCTCCCAGGGCAGGCTGAAGTTGAGGTTCAGACTGGGCAGGTACTCGGTGTAGGTGGCCCCACCGCTGATGGGGTCGCCGACCGGGTTGCCGTCGTAGGTGGCGAAGCCGTCCGAACGCTGGTCGGTCTGCACCGCCTGCAGGCCGATGTTGCCGCGCACCGGCACCGAACCCAGGTCGGTGTCGATGTTGGCCTGGACGAACAGCGTGGTGACGGTCTCGTCGATGCTCCAGTTCTTGTTGGCGATGTCGCCATTGGTGTTGCCGCGAAGCGCGTACACCGACTCCAGCGCAGCGCGGGCGTCATAGCCCAGCAGCGATTCCAGGCCGGCGAAGTTGAAGCCTGAACCGGTCAGCAGGCTGTCGGGGATGGCCAGCGTGGCGCCGTCGCGGCAGGCCACCAGGCACAGGAAGTTCTCGTTGGAGGCGCGGCTCTTCTCGCGGTCGGTGACGTTGGCGCCGAACGCCACGCTGGAGATCATGCCCTCCTCGAACGTCCGCTCGAAGTCCAGGCGGGCGGCCATCAGGTTGTCGCGGACCTCGAAGTCCTTGACGTAGCCGTCCTGGCCCCAGCCACCGGCGTCGGTGAGCACGAAGTTCGCCGGGTTGCCGTAGTCGAAGCCGAAATCGAACTCGAAGTAGCCGTCCGGGTTGAAGCGCGCGCTGCCCGAGTCGCTGATGCCTGCCGGGAAACCGGCGTAGGTCTCGAGGATGCGCTCCTGGCGATCGGCGCGCGACGCACTCAGGTCGAGGTCGATCGACCAGGCGTCGCCCACCTTGAACTCCTGCTTCCAGCCAAAGGACGCCAGGGTGTCCTCGGCGCCGTTGAAGTCGTTGCGCATCACCGGGTCGAAGCCCGAGAAGTCGAACGAGGTCACGGTGCCGTCGGCGTCGCGCACCTGGTTGGTGGCGGTGCCGCCGCCAAACTCCATGCCGCGCTTGATTTCTTCCTTGTCGAAGCGCGAGTAGTAGAAGTCGAAGATGGTGGAATAAGTGTCGGTCGGCTTGTACTCGATGGCCGCCATCAGGCCGTCGCGGGTGTTCTGGTTCTCGAAGTCGTAGAGCTTGCCGCCGCCCAGCTGGCCGGCGTTGTAACCCCAGGCCTCGAACTGATGGCCCTGGTTGGGGTTGTTCAGGCGCGCATAGCCCAACGCGATGCCCACCGTGTTGTCGGCGAACTGGTCGATGTACGACAGGCTGAAGCGGTTGCCGTACGACTTCTCGTCGCCCAGCTTGCTCATGTCGCCGCGCGCGTTGACCGCGATCTTGCGCTCGGAGAAGTCCAGCGGACGCAGCGTCTGCAGGTCCACGGTGCCCGACAGGCCCTGGCCCACCAGCGACGCGTCGGCGGTCTTGTACACCACCACCTGGCTCATCAGCTCAGACGGGTACTGGTCGAACTCGACGCCGCGGTTGTTGCCCAGGCTGACCTGTTCACGGCCGTTGAGCGTGGTGGCGGCGAAGTCGCCGGCCAGGCCGCGAATGTTGATTTCGGAGGCACGGCCGCGATCGCGCTGGGCGGTCAGGCCCGGCAGTCGCGCGATCGAGTCGGCGATGCTGGTGTCGGGAAGCTTGCCGATGTCCTCGGCGGAAACCGCTTCGACGATGGACGTCGAGGTTTCCTTGGTTTCGATGGCGTTCTCGATGCCGGCGCGGATGCCGGTGACCTCGAGCGTGTCCAGCACCGTGGCGGCCTTGGCCTGTTCGGTGGCCTGGATATCGCGCTGGGTTTGCGCCCTGGCTGCTTCGGTGGCCTGGATGTCGCGCTGGGTTTGCGCCTTGGCCTCGGCCGTTGCCTTGGCGTCGGCTTCAGCCTTTGCCTTGGCGGCTTCGGTGGCTTCGATCTCCTGCGCGGATTGCGCGAGGACCTGGCCGGAGCTCGCGATGATCGCGGATGCGAGTGCGACGCTCAGCATGTTGCGCTTGATTTTCAACATCTCCCCTCCCGGGACACGTTGGTGGGTAAAGCCTGTGCCCGCCGGAGGCTCCCTGTTGCCTGCCAGATACCGCGGGAATTTCGCGCCCGACAGTGCATGCCGTCGTGGCTGAGGGCGATAGTAGCCCCGGCTTCTGGCGTGGGGGACGCCCTGCATACGTATTCACGGCGCGGCGCACGAACCGGCGTCATGCGCGCGCATGCGGATGGGGTAAACCATGGCGAGTGCCAGCCCGGAGACCGGTCGCGTGAAGATCAGATGCCTGAGTTTCGCCAGCACCCTGCTGGCCTTGTCCTGCACAGCGGGCGCACTGGCAGCGGCCGAAGCCGCGCCGGCCGCCGCGTCGTCGGACTGGCGCGACCAGGTTATCTACTTCGTCATGATCGACCGCTTCGACGACGGCGACCCGTCCAACAACGACCAGGGCGCAGGTGAATACGACCCCGCCAGCGCCGCCCACTTCAGCGGCGGCGACCTGGCCGGCGTGCGGCGGCGCCTGGACTACATCCAGGGCCTGGGCGCCACCGCGGTGTGGATCACTCCACCCGTGGCCAACCAGTGGTGGGACGGCAAGGTGGGCTACGGCGGCTACCACGGCTATTGGGCCTCGGACTTCAAGTCCGTGGACGCCCACTTCGGCACGCTGGCGGAGTACCGGGCTTTGGCAGATGCACTGCACGCGCGCGAGATGAAGCTGGTGCAGGACATCGTGGTCAACCACACGGGGAACTTCTTCGGGTACGACCACACGCGTGACCCCGCCGATCCGGCCACGGGCTACTGGGCGAACACCGTTTCACGCCCGATGGCGGCGCCCACGCAGTCACCGTTCAGCCTCAACGATCCACGCCGCGCCGCCGACCGCGCCGCCGGCATCTATCACTGGACCCCACCGATCGCTGACTTCACCCGCCGTGAGCAGGAGCTCGGGCACGCGCTGGCGGACCTGGACGACCTGGACACGGAGAACCCGCAGGTGCGGCGCGCCCTGCGCGACAGCTATGGCCACTGGATCCGGGAAGTGGGCGTGGATGCGTTCCGCGTGGACACGGCCTTCCACGTGCCGGCCGACTATTTCCGCGACTTCCTGCATGCCGACGATGCCGCCGCGCCGGGCGTGCTGGCCGTCGCGCGCGCGGCCGGCAATCCGGACTTCCACGTGTTCGGCGAAGGCTTCGGCGTGGACAAACCCTACGCGGACACCCTTGCGCGCAAGATCGACGGCTACCTGCGCGACGCCCAGGGCCCGATTCTTCCGGGCATGATCAACTTCCCGCTGTACGGTGGCTTCGGCGACGTCTTCGCGCGCGGGCGCCCCACCGCCGAGCTGGCGCACCGCATCCGCAGCACGATGGCCATCCACGCCGACCCGCACCGGATGCCGACCTTCGTGGACAACCACGACGTCGAACGCTTCCTGGCCGGCGGCAGCGAAGCCGGGCTGAGGCAGGCGCTGCTGGCGATGATGACCCTGCCCGGCATCCCGGTGATCTATTACGGCACCGAACAGGGCTTCCGGGGACAGCGCACGGCGATGTTCGCGGGCGGTTACGGCAGCGGCGGGCGCGACCACTTCGACCACGGGGCGCCGCTGTATCGCTTCCTGGCCGACGTGACGGCGCTGCGGCGCGCGCAGCCGCTGCTTTCCCGCGGCGCGCCCACCGTGCTGCGCGACAGTGCGGCCGGTGCCGGCGTGCTGGCCTGGCGCACCGACCACGAAGGCCAGTCGGCGCTGGTGGTGTTCAACACCGATGACCAGCCGCGCCTGCTCGACAACCTCGACACCGGCCTGGCGCCGGGCACTACGCTTTCGCTGCTTCATGCCATCGCCGGGCCGGCGCCGCCGGCGCAGCTGGATGCCGAAGGCCGGCTGACCGTCGTGCTGCCACCGCGCGCGGGCCTGGTGTGGCTGGCTGGCGATGTCGATGCCGTCGCCGTGGCGACGCCCCACGCCGGCGCCATCACGCTAGATCCCTTGCCCGGAACGCCCAGACGCGGCGCGCTGGTATTGAGCGGACAAGCGTCCGGCGTACGCGGGTTCCAACTGCTGGTGGACGGAGCCATCGGCAGCGCGCAGCGCGTGCGGCCCGGGCCGGACGGCCGCTGGGGCGCCACGCTGGACACCGCCCGCTGGGTGGACCCGTCGGTGCGGCATCGCGTGGTGGCGTGGGCCCCGGGCACCGGCGTCGTTTCGCAGGGCCGACACTTCACCGTGGATCCGCTGTGGCGGCTGGCCGGCCGCGTAAGCGATGCCGCCGGCGACGACACCGGCCGCAGCGGTCGTTACGTCTACCCCGCCAGCGCGGGCTGGCGGCAGCATCGCCCGGGCGACCTGCGCGCGCTTCAGGCCGAGGTGTCGGGCGGTTCATTGCGTCTCACGATGCAGATGGCCAGCGTGGTCGCGGACTGGAACCCGCCCAACGGCTTCGACCACGTGAACTTCACCGTCTTCCTCACCCTGCCCGGCCGCGACGGCGGCGCCCGGGTGATGCCCCTGCAGCAGGCGTCCCTGCCCGGCGACCAGCGCTGGCACTACCGCTGGCGCCTGGGCGGCTGGACCAGCGCGGGGTTCTCAGCGGAAGGCGCCACGGCCACGCTGGAGGGCAGCGGCGTGATTCCTGCGCCGCAGGTGGCGGTGGACCGCGAACGCCACACGATTACCGTGACGCTGCCCGCGGAGTCGATGGCCTTTCCTGAAGACCTGACGGGTGCACGCGTACACGTCACCACCTGGGACTACGACGGTGCCTACCGCGCGCTGCAGCCCGAACCCGGCGGCCACCAGTTCGGCGGCGGCGCCACCACCGACCCGAAAGTGTTGGACGAAGCGACCCTGGTGATCGAACCCGCCCACTAGTCCCGCGGCGGGCCCAGCAGGAACTGCAGCGGCTCATGCACCCGGCGCTGCCAGGCCTCTTCGTTGTGGGCCGCGCCCTCGAAGCGTCGCGTCACGAAGTCGCGGCCCTGGACGTATCCGCGCTGGCGCAGGTGTGCGTCCATCGCCGCCTGGTAGGGCGCGTAGCTGGCGTCCACGGCGACGGTTCCGAAATCGAAGTACAGCCGGTGCGCGCCCGGCGCCGGCAGGCGCTGCGCCAGCCAGTCCACCACCGCGCCGTCCCCCGCGGGCCAGTGCGTGGAAACGCCGCCGGCCGCACCGAACACCGCCGGGTACTCGGCCAGGGCGTACAGGGAAATCAGCCCGCCCATGCTCGAGCCCATCACCGCCGTGTCCGCGGGACCGGACAGGGTGCGGTAGCGCGCGTCCACGCGCGGCTTGAGCTCTTCCACCAGGAAGGCCAGGTAGGCGTCCGACTGCAGGTCCTGCGCAAGCCCGGTGTCGAACCCCGCCACGCCCGAAGCGATCGGCCCCGGCGGAACGGCCTTGGCCGGCATGTATTCCTGGAAGCGCGACGGCGTGTTCCAGATGCCCACTACGATGGCTTCGCGCACGCGGCCCGCCGCGACTTCGCGCGTCATCACGCCGTCGATGTCCCAGTCCACGCCGCCGTAGGACAGCGCGCCGTCAAACAGGTTCTGGCCGTCGTGCAGGTACAGCACCGGGTAACGTCGCTCCGGCTGCAGCGCATACGACGGCGGCAGCCAGACATCGATGCGGCGCGCCGCGACGTGGCGCGAAGGCATGGGCTGGAAGCTTTCGATCGTGCCCGTGGCGCGCGGCGACGGGACGTGGGGGGGGGGGGGGGGGGGGGGGGGGGGGGGGGGGGGGGGGGCGGGGGGGGGGGGGGGGGGGGCAGGTCGGCCGGCAGCCCCAGGTTTTGCCAGGCGGCGTCGACGCGAGCAAGCCAGGCGTTCTTGGCGGCGTCGCCGCTGAC
>NZ_JAIBFH010000127.1 GCF_019459675.1 Arenimonas sp. | reverse complement strand
CCCGGCCGCCGGGCGGTAATGCGCCCGCCGGGGTGGACGCGGGCAGCGCATGCCCGGCCCGCCGCAGCCAGGTTTCCAGGTTCGGCACGCGGCGGTGGTCGATGTTGCGGTCGGGGCGGCGCAGGCCCCACAGCGCCGGGTAGGCGGCGAAATCGCGCCGCATGTCCTCGTGCACCGCCTGCTGCAGGTCCAGGCCGGTGGCGCGCAGGGCGCGGATAACCACGTCGGTGCAGACGCCGCGGTCGGCCGGCACGTCGCCGCCCGGGTAGGCCAGGCGCACGTAGCTGCCGTCATAGAAACGGGTGACGCCGACCTGGGCGTGGGCGGCCTCGAGCAGCTGCTCGCGCCCGCCCGCGAGCGCCGGGGAAGCCAGGGCCGCCAGCCACAGTACCAGCAGCAGCGCCAGGCGCCGTGCCATCAGGTGTTCTGCATCACGATGTTGGGGAAGGCGATGGCCTTGTTGCGTGCCTGCACCGACAGCCGGGCCGCGGTGCGACGGGCGATGTCGCGGTAAGCCAGGGACAGGGCCGAGCCCGGGTCGGCGGCCACGGTGGGCGTGCCCGAATCGGCCTGCTCGCGGATGTGGATGTCCAGCGGCAGCGAGCCCAGCAGGGGCACGTCGTACTGTGCAGCCATTTTCTGGCCGCCGCCGGCGCCGAACACGTGTTCGCTGTGGCCGCAGTTCGAGCACACGTGCACCGCCATGTTCTCGACGATGCCCAGCACCGGTACGTCCACCTTGGCGAACATCTGCAGGGCCTTGCGGGCGTCCAGGGTGGCGATGTCCTGGGGCGTGGTGACGATGACCGCGCCCGACACCGGCACCCGCTGGGCCAGGGTGAGCTGGATGTCGCCGGTGCCCGGCGGCAGGTCGATCACCAGGTAGTCCAGCCCCTGCCAGCGGGTGTCGTTCAATAGTTGCTGCAGGGCCTGGGTGACCATCGGGCCACGCCAGATCATCGGCGTGTCCTCGGCCACCAGCAGGCCGATGGACATGGCCTGCAGGCCATGGTTGCGCTTGGGTTCGATGGTCTTGCCGTCCGGGCTGTCGGGCCGGCCGGACAGGCCCAGCATCTTGGGGATGCTGGGGCCGTAGATGTCGGCGTCCAGCACCCCCACCGTGGCGCCCTCGGCCTGCAGCGCCAGGGCCAGGTTCACGGCGGTGGTGGACTTGCCCACCCCGCCCTTGCCCGACGCCACGGCAATGATGTTGCGGACCTCGGGCAGCGGTGTCAGGTCCTTCTGGACCCGATGGGCGTGGACCCGGGAAGTGACCGTCACCGTCGCCTGCTCAACCTCCGGCAGCGCCTCGAGCGCCTGGCGGACCAGGGCCTCCAGCGTGGCGTGCCAGCCGGCGGCGGGGTAACCCAGCTGGATCTCGACCGCCACTTTCGACCCGTCCACGCCCACGCCACGTACGGCGCCCGACGAGATCAGGTCCTGTTCACAGTGGGGGTCCTGGACCAGGCCCAGGGCAGTGCGTACGGCGCTTTCGGTCGTCATTCGTAAACTCCTGTTATGCCAAGAGTTTACACCGCCACCCGGCCTTCACGAACGTAAGTGCGCCAAGACTAAGGACAGGCACTTGCCATAGGCTGCCTACCTTGTGTTACGTTCCGGTTAAGGCGCGGTCGGAAACGGCACGTGTCCGAACAAAAAACCCGGCTACTCACCGACCCGCTACCGACTCAGGGGAGTCAATTAATGAACACTGCTTCCGTTCCCGCTTACCGTCGCAACCTGCTCGCGCGCTCGCTGGCGCTGGCCCTGACCCTGCCGCTGGCCGCCACGGCCTTCGCGCAGACCACCGCCGCCACCGAAGACGAAGACGAAGACAGTGCCGAGGAGACCACGGTACTCGACGCCGTCACGGTGGTGGGTTCGCGAATCAAGCGTTCCGAGATCGAGGGCCCGTCCCCCGTCGTCGTGATCAGCCGCGAAGACTTCGAGCGCGAAGGCTTCCGTACCGTCGGCGACGCCCTGCAGACCCTCACCCAGAACACCACCGCCAGCT
>NZ_JAIBFH010000116.1 GCF_019459675.1 Arenimonas sp. | reverse complement strand
CCCCTCGGGGGCGGGGGGCGGGCGGGCGCCCGCGCGCCCGCCGGCCACGCGGTTCGAACTGGCGCGCGGCCGGCTCGACCGCGGGGCCGTGCCGGCCCCGGTGCGCACGCTGCGCCTGCTGGCGCGCGAACTGCCGCCTTTCGTGCCGGCCGCGCGCGAACTGTTCGAGGCGCGTCCGCAGCAGTCGGTCGACTGGCCGGCGCTGCGCGAACGCCTGCGCGCGCGCCTGGGCAACGACGCGGTGTACGGGCTGGCGCCGGTAGCCGACCACCGCCCCGAACATTGCTTCAAGCGCGTGCAGGGCGTGGCCGAGCCCGCGCCACCGTCGGGCTTCGATCCACCGCGCCCCACCTGGCTGCTGTCGCGCCCCATCCCGCTGCGCGGCCCGGCGCCGCGCATCATCGCCGGCCCCGAGCGCATCGAAACCGGCTGGTGGGACGGCGGCGACGTGCAGCGCGACTACTACGTGCTCGAAACCGCCCAGGGCCAGCGCGCCTGGGCCTTCTGCGCCTCCGGCGAAACCGCCCCCTTCATGCTCCACGGCTGGTTCGCATGACCCCGTTCCTGCATGCGGAGCTTCATTGTTTGTCGAACTTTAGTTTCCTGCGGGGGGCGAGTTCGGCGAAGGAGCTGTTCGCGCGGGCGAAGGCGCTGGGCTACAGCGCACTGGCGATCACCGACGAAGCCTCGCTGGCCGGCATCGTGCGGGCGTTCGAAGCTTCGCGCGACAGCGGCGTGGCGCTGATTGTCGGCAGCGAAATACAGCTCGCGAACGGGCCCAAGCTGGTGCTGTTGGCGCAGACGCTGCCCGGCTACCAGACGCTGTGCCGCTGGATCACCGTGGGTCGGCGGCGCGCGGCCAAGGGCAGCTATCGGCTGGCGATGGCCGACCTGGCCGGCGACACCGAAGGCGTGCTGGCGCTGTGGGTGCCGGGCGACGCACCGGTGGCCGCGCACGGTGCCTGGGTCCAGGCCACGTTCCCTGGCCGCAGCTGGATCGCGGTGGGGCTGCACCGAGGCGCCCGCGACGCGCGCCGGCTGCAGCAGCTGCGCGATCTGGGCGCCACGCTGGGCCTGCCGCTGGTGGCCGCCGGCGACGTGCACATGCACGCCCGCGGCCGCCGTGCGCTGCAGGACACGGTCACCGCCATCCGCCACCGCACCACGGTGCGCGAAGCGGGCGAGCGCCTTTTCCCCAACGGCGAGCGCCACCTGCGTACCCGCGAAGCCCTGGCCCAGGCCTACCCGCCCGAGCTGCTGGCCGAAACGCTGGCGGTGGCCGCGCGCTGCACCTTCAGCCTGGACCAGCTCAGCTACCAGTACCCGCGTGAAGTGGTGCCCGAAGGCCACACGCCCACCCAGTGGCTGCGGGAACTGTGCGGTGAAGGCGCGCGCTGGCGCTGGCCCGCCGGTGTTCCGGACGGCGTGCAGGAAAAAATAGACGGCGAACTCGCGCTGATCGAAGAACTCACGTACGAATCGTATTTCCTCACCGTGCACGACATCGTCCGCTTCGCCCGCTCGCGCGGCATCGTCTGCCAGGGCCGTGGCTCGGCCGCCAATTCGGTGGTGTGCTACGTGCTGGGCATCACCGAAGTCGACCCCGCCCGCATCGGCATGCTGATGGAGCGCTTCATCTCGCGCGAGCGGCGCGAACCGCCCGACATCGACGTGGACTTCGATTCCACCCGCCGCGAGGAAGTGATCCAGTACGTGTACGAACGCTACGGTCGCGAACGCGCCGCGCTCACCGCCATCGCCACCACGTATTCAGGCCGCAGCACCATCCGCGACGTGGCCAAGGCCCTGGGCCTGGCCCCCGACCAGGTGGACCGCCTGGCGCGCACCCTGGGCCGCTGGGACAGCGCGCTGCCGGCCGACGAGCGCCTGCGCGAAGCCGGCTTCGACCCGGACAACGCCGCGATAAAGCGCGTGCTGGCGCTCACCGCGCAGCTGCTGAACTTCCCGCGGCATCTGTCCCAGCACCCGGGCGGCTTCGTCATCTCCGACGCGCCCCTGCACACCCTGGTGCCGGTGGAAAACGCCGCCATGCCCGACCGCACCGTCATCCAGTGGGACAAGGACGACCTCGACACCCTGGGCCTGATGAAGGTGGACGTGCTGGGCATCGGCATGCTGGGCGCCATTGCCCGCTGCCTGCAGCTGCTGCGCGACAGCGGCCGCCGCGACCTCACCGTGCAGGACATTCCCGCCGAGGATCCGCAGGTATACGCCATGATCCAGCGCGCCGACACCGTGGGCACTTTCCAGATCGAAAGCCGCGCGCAGATGGCCATGCTGCCGCGCCTCAAACCCGCCTGTTACTACGACCTGGTGGTACAGGTGGCCATCGTGCGGCCCGGCCCGATCGAAGGAAAGATGGTGCATCCCTACCTGCAGCGTCGCCTGGGCCGCGAAGCCGTGGTCTACCCGTCGCCGGCGCTGGAAAAAGTGCTCAGCCGCACGCTCGGCATCCCGCTGTTCCAGGAACAGGTGATGCAGATCGCCATCGTCGCCGCCGGCTACACGCCGGGCGAAGCCGACCAGCTGCGCCGCTCGATGGCCGCATGGAAACGCCACGGCGGCCTGGAGCCGCACCGCGAGCGCCTGCTGGCCGGCATGCGCGAGCGCGGCTACCCCGACGAGTTCGCCGAGCGCATCTTCGAACAGGTGAAGGGCTTTGGCAGCTACGGTTTCCCCGAATCGCACGCCGCCAGCTACGCGCTGGTGGCCTACACCAGCAGCTGGCTCAAGTGCCACGAGCCGGCGGCGTTCGCCTGCGCGCTGATCAACACGCCCACGCACATGGGGTTCTATACGCCCGACCAGCTGCTGCAGGATGCGCGGCGGCACGGCATCGAGGTGCGTGGGGTGGACGTGCGGTCCAGCGACTGGGACTGCGCGCTTGAAGCCATCGGGCCCGACGGCCCGTCCGCGATGCACGCCGCGGCAAACCGCCACCCGTCCCGGGCCATCGTGGGCGGGGCATCCGTCCCCGGGCTCGACCAGCCCGCGATAAGGCTGGGCCTGAACCAGGTTTCCGGGTTCCCCAAGGCCGCCGCCGAACGCCTGATGATCGCCCGCGCCCAAGCCCCGTTCCGGCACCTCGACGACCTCGCCCACCGCGCCGGCCTCGACCGCCGCCAGCTCGACCTGCTGGCCGAAGCCAACGCCCTGCGCGGCCTGGTGGGCCACCGCAACCGCGCACGCTGGGCCGCCAGCGGCGTGGAAACCAGCCTGCCGCTGTTCGCCGGCCTCGAGGCCTCGCCCGAGGCGCGCATCGCGCTGCCGCCGCCCACGCCCGGCGAAGCGGTGCTGGCCGACTACGCCAGCTTCGGCACCACCCTGGGCCCGCACCCGCTGCGGCTGATGCGCAAGCAGCTGCGCGCGCAGCGCTGCCGGCCCTCGCGCGAACTGGCGGCGCTGCCGCACGGCGCCCACATCCGCCACGCCGGCCTGGTGACGCTGCGCCAGCGCCCCGGCACGGCCAAGGGCGTCACGTTTGTCACGCTGGAAGACGAGGACGGCACCGTCAGCGTGGTGATCTGGAAGGACCTGGCCGAACGCCAGCGCCGCGAACTGGCCAATGCCAGCCTGCTGGCCGTGGACGGCCGCTGGGAAAAGGTGGACGGCGTGAGCCACCTCATCGCCGGCCGCCTGCACGATTTTTCCCACCTGATGGGCGCGCTGCAGGTGCCGTCGCAAAATAACTACTTAACCCCGGGCGCGCCGGAAGCGCGGCGGCGCCGCGCGGCATCAAACCTTCGGCGGATCGCGGTCGCGCGCGTAGTGGCGGTGGTGGGCCAGCGCATCGATGAACGCGGTCGCCTGGTCGGCCTTGCCCTTGGCATGCACCAGCAGCCCGGCATCCTTGCCGTCGACGGGCAAGCCCGCGCCTTCCAGCAGCGCAACGCCCGAGCCGATCGCCAGGATGGTCTTCAGGTGCCGGTACTGGTCCTTGATGTATTCATGCACCAGCGCATGGCCACCCAGCGCGGCGAACGCGCCCTTGCCGCCCGGCAGCACCAGGCCGTCGAACAGCACCGACGGCTCGTTCTCGAACGAAGCCTCGGCTTCCAGCACGGTGCCGTCGGCGGCGGTGAACGCTCCCACGCGTGGCCCCACCAGGCGCCCCATGGCGCCGGCCTTGCGCAGCGCGGCCTGCATCGTGGCCACCACGGCGCCGTCGACGCCATCGGCGATGACGATGGCCACCTTGCGCGACAGCACGCCCTGTTCGCCCGGCAGCGCCATCAGCGACAGCGCCGGCGACACCTTCACCTCGGCCTTGGGCGCGCGCTCGATCGCACGCGGCATCGGCTCGGGCAGGTCCATGCCCAGGCCCTGCGCCACGCCGCCCGCCAGTTCGTCAGACACGTTGCGCAGCATCGCCAGCGTGCGGGTGCGGATCGCCGGCACGGTGACCTTGCTCAGCTCGAACCGGAACGCGGCGACGATGTGCGCTTTCTCCACCGCGCTCTGGCTGTCGAAGAAGAGCCTGGCCTGGCCGTAGTGCTCGGCGAACTTTTCGGGCTTGCCGCGCATCTCGTCGCCCGCCACCGGCTCGGGGAAGGGCACGAAGCCCATCTGCCCGGTCTGGAACGGGCAGCCGCCGCCCAGCGAGTTGGGCTCGTAGGACACGCGGCCGCGGTGGATCGCCTGGCGGTGCATGCCGTCGCGCTGGTTGTTGTGCACCGGCGCCAGCGGCGCATTGATCGGCAGTTCGTGGAAGTTCGGTCCGCCCAGCCGTGAGATCTGCGTGTCCACGTAGGAGTGGATGCGCCCGGCCAGCAGCGGATCATTGGTGAAATCAATGCCTGGCACCACGTGCGCAGTGCAGAACGCCACCTGCTCGGTTTCGGCAAAGAAGTTGTCCGGGTTGCGGTTGAGCACCATGCGGCCGATCGGCGTCACCGGCACCAGTTCCTCCGGGATCAGCTTGGTCGCATCCAATACGTCGAAGCTGAACTGGTCGGCCTCGGCTTCGCTGAACACCTGCACCCCCAGCTCCCACTCGGGGTAAGCGCCCGATTCAATGGCTTCCCACAGGTCGCGGCGGTGGAAGTCCGGGTCGCAGCCGGAAATCTTCACCGCCTCCTCCCACACCAGCGAATGCGTGCCCAGCAGTGGCTTCCAGTGGAACTTCACCAGCGACGACTCGCGCGCCTCGTTGACGAAGCGGAACGTGTGCACGCCGGAGCCCTGCATCATCCGGTAACTGCGCGGGATGCCGCGGTCGGACATCGCCCACACCAGCATGTGGGTGGACTCGGGCATCAGGGAAACGAAGTCCCAGAACGTGTCGTGCGCCGATCCGGCCTGGGGCATGCCGTGGTGCGGCTCGGGCTTCACGGCGTGCACCAGGTCGGGGAACTTCATCGCGTCCTGGATGAAGAACACCGGCATGTTGTTGCCCACCAGGTCCCAGTTGCCCTCGTCGGTGTAGAACTTCACCGCGAAGCCGCGCACGTCGCGCGCCGTGTCTTTCGAGCCGCGCTCGCCGGCCACGGTGGAGAATCGCACGAACACGGGCGTCTGCTTGCCCGCTTCCTGGAACGGCGCCGCGCGGGTGATGTCGGCCAGCGAGCGGTAGGACTCGAACACGCCGTGCGCGCCGGAGCCACGCGCGTGCACGATGCGCTCGGGGATGCGTTCATGGTCGAAGTGGGTGATCTTCTCGCGCAGGATGAAGTCCTTCAGCAGCGCGGGGCCGCGCAGGCCGGCCTTGAGCGAGCTCTGGTTGTCGGCCACCGGCACGCCCGGGTTGGTGGTCAGGCCGCGGCCGGTGGCGTCCACCCGCACGCGTTCCAGCGGCGTGGTGGTGGGGTCCTGGCCGTCGGCGGCCGGCGCGCCGGTCTTGCCGGTGTCGGTGCCTTCCGACAGCGTGCTGCCGGTGACGGCGCGCGACGCCGGCTGCACCGTTTCGCCCGCAGGCGGCGCACCGGCGCCCTGGCCGAACTCGGCAGGCTTGATGGCGTTGGTGGGCATGGCGGCGGCGGTGGCGTCGGTGTCGGCCAGCTGCCGGGCCATCGCTTCCGGGCTGGGGCCGGCGGGGCCGGTTCTTTTCGCCGGCGTCTTGTTGCCGGTGGTTTTCTTGCGGGTGGCCATGGGCGGGTTGCTCCGTGCGCGAAGGGGAAGGCCGGCTCACGCCGTGCCGGATTTTTCCAGCAGGACGTTGCGGCGATGGACCCACAGCCCGACGACGGCGGTGAGCAGGATGGCGGCGTTCGTCACGACGAACACCCGGTTATCCAGCAGCCAGCTGTAGGCAATGAAGCCCAGGCTGGCCAGGATCTGGCCCGCGAACAGCAGGCCCGAGACGCCCTGGGTGGAGCGTTCGCGCCACTGCACCCGGATCTGCCGGCCGAGGGTGGCCAGCAGCACGCAGGACGCGGTCCAGCCCAGCCAGTCGGCGGGCTCCACGGTCAGTGGCGGCCATGCGCGGCGGCGTTGCGATGGCGCACCACCTGCAGGAAGGCATTGGCGGCCGCCCAGTCGCGCCACGCGCCGCGGGACACCGCCCAGACATGACGGTAGCCAACGCCGTGCGGGCATTGGTGCGCATGCAGACGATGCGTGGAAAACGTGGCCAGGCGCGCGCTGGCGCGAAGTTCAGGCGTCGCGCCCAGGCCGCCGATCGCAAGGTCCAGTTGCTTCTGGTTGAGCGCCTGCGGCAGCTGGTCGGGCGTCACAAGCCGCCACTGGAGTTCGCGGCCCAGCCAGTGGGCGTAGCGGCGGGCTTCGCGGACCTCGATGCCGTCCAGGCGCAGGTCTTCGGCCAGCGCCCAGGGCGCCGACAGCACGATGCCCACGCGCAGGGAGGGGCGGATGGAAGGGCGGATGGAAGGGCGGACGAAGGGCGACGCCATGGGCTCGATTCCATGCGGGGGGGGGTCCACTTCCCCTGCAAGGACCTGGCCAACCGCGCACAGGCCACAGCGGCGTGCTTCCCGGCGCGGATATCCCCGCCCGGCCGCCGCGCGGCCTGCGAAATGCTGGCCCGCGGCCGGGCAAGTTGCAGGCCGTGCGTGGCTCAGAGCGGATCTTTCTCCGCCCTGGGCTTGGACTTGCGGTCGCCGGCCAGGATGCTGATCACCAGCGCGCCGCCCAGGCCCGCCGCGATCAGGAACATCACCAGCGCCAGCGCCGGGTAACCGAACAGTTGCCGCGTGCTGGGCACGTCCATGATCAGCGCCGCGCCGACGATCATCGCTGCGGCGATGATGCCCACGGTGATGCGGTTGGCGATCTTCTGCATGCTTTCGATCAGGTGCGATTCCTCCAGCCCGGCGATGTTCACCTTGAAGCGGTTGTCGGCCAGTGTGCGCAGCAGCACCGACAGCCGCTGCGGCGCCTCGCGCACCAGCTCCTGCATTTCCAGCGCGTCGGTGGCCAGGCGGCCCAGGTCCAGGCTTGAGCGGGTGCGGGCGCGGAACAGTTCGGGCAGGTGGTCCTTGAGCACGTCGCGCATGGACATGTTGGCGTCCAGCGCCAGCAGTACCGCCTCGAGGTTGAGCAGGGTCTTGCCCAGCAGGGTCAGTTCGGCCGGCGGCCGCAGGCCGCAGTCGCCGCCGATGCGCACCAGCTGAAGCAGGAAGCTGCCTTCGGAGTCGGTGCGCACCGAGCTGTTGGAGAAGCGCGCCACCATGCGGCTGGTTTCGCGGGTGAAGCGCGGCTCGTCGAAATCCTCCAGCCGGGTGCCCATGTGCATCAGGGTTTCGGAGACCTGTTCGCCGCGGCCTTCGGTGGTGGCCAGGATCAGCTTGAGCAGCTGGTCGCGCATGCGCGGCGGCACGTGGCCCACCATGCCCAGGTCCAGCAGCACCAGGTCCTGGTCGGCGGTGAGCACCACGTTGCCCGGATGCGGGTCGGCGTGGATCAGGCCGTGCATGAAGATCTGGTCCAGGTACGCGCGGCCCAGGTCGCCGGCCAGCGGCGACAGGTCGGCCTCGGTGCGCAGCACGTCGGGGATCTGCGTGACGCGTATGCCCTCGGCGCGGTCCATCGTCAGCACCAGCCGCGTGGTGTAGTCCCACACCGGCGCCGGAACGCTGATGCGCGGGTAGGGTTCGAGCCGCGTGCGGAAGGTCTCCAGGTTGTTGGCTTCCTGCAGGTAGTCCAGCTCGGCCAGCATGGTGGCGCGGAACTCCGCCAGCCACTCGCCGAAGCCCAGGCGCTTGCCGACGCCGCTGACCATGCCCAGCGATGCGATCAGGCTGCCGAGGGTGGCCATGTCGGCTTCGATCGCGGCCACCAGGCCCGGCCGCTGCACCTTCACCGCCACCTTCCGGCCACTGGGCAGCACCGCGGCGTGCACCTGCGCGAACGAGGCGGTGCCGAGCGGCACCGGATCGAACTCGGCGAACAGGTGCTTGAGCGGCGCGCCCAGTTCGCTGGCGATCTGCGCCTCGATCACTTCCAGGTCCGCGGGCGCCACCTTGTCCTGCAGCCGCACTAGCGCGGTGATGTATTCGGGCGGCACCAGGTCGGGCCGCGTCGACAGCATCTGGCCGATCTTGACGAAGGTCGGGCCGAGCGCTTCGAGGTCGGTGGTGAACTGTTCGGCGGCCGCGGTGTCGACAGGCTCGGCGGTGGTCACGCTGTCGGGGTCGCCACCGCCGTGGAACACCGGCGAGTTGCGGTGCTTGATCAGGAACGCCGTGATGGTGGCGAGCCGGGATGTGTCGGACATGGCGCGGCTCCTGGGCCTGTGAAGTGGCGCCACGCTAACACCGCAGCGCGCGCACACGGCGCACGGGTGCATCCGCCGTTCAGCGACGCGATAGCACTGGCACCGAACTTGCAGCGCTTCCGTCATCCCCCCAGAGGAACCACCATGCAAAGCACCCGGAAACAGCAGATCGAAGAGTTGCGCGAACTGGTCATGGACCTCGACATCGCGATGTTCACCACCCGCGATGGCGGCGGCCAGCTGCACAGCCGGCCGATGGATACCCAGCAGGTGGACGACGAAGGCCACCTGTGGTTCCTGACCTCGCGCAAGTCCGACGTGGTGGGCGAAGTGCACGCCATCCCTGCAATCTGCCTGACCTACGGGTCGAAGGAAAAGAACACCTACCTGTGCGTCAGCGGCAAAGCGCAGGAGATGCACGACCAGGCCAAGATCTCCGAACTGTGGTCGCCGATGCACGGTGTGTTCTTCAGCGGCGGCCGCGACGACCCCGACCTGACCCTGCTGCGCGTGATCCCCACGCATGCCGAAGCGTGGACCGGTCCGTCGGGCGCCGTGGGCAAGCTGCTGGCCTTCGCCACCGCCGCCATCACCGGCGACGGCGAGGCGCTGGGCAGCAAGCAGACGCTGCCGACCTGACGTCGGGCGATCAACGGGAGGGGCCGGCCCGCCGCTTCGTCGGCGGCACCCGGGGGCTGTGGCGGAGGCGTCTGGAAAGCCACACACTCCGCGCCATGGCCAGCCCTGCGGAATTGCCCGAATCCCCCTGCGTCCGCAACTGCTGCCTGGACGATGCCGACGTGTGCATCGGCTGCGGCCGGCACGTGCAGGAAATCCTTTGCTGGGGCCAGGCCGGCACCAAGGAGCGCGAAGCCATCCTCGCCCGCGCCGCCGCCCGCCGGGACGCCCGGCCCCCGCCCCGGTTCCGGCCCGTCGGCCCGGGGTGACTTTCGGGCGATTGGGCGGGCGCCCGGGACCGGCGTAGAGTCAGCCAACGCCTACCCCGGAGACCGCCCATGCCCCTCGTCCGCCGCACCGCCCTGACGCTCGCCATCGCGCTGTCGCTCTCGCTGGCCGCCTGCAAGCCGGCCACCGCTCCGGAGGCCACGGCCGGGGCCGGCACCACCACCACGCCCGCCGCCGAAGCCGCCATCGCGCGCCCGTCCCGGCAGTACGCCATCGAGGACTTCGTCGAATCCACCGGCGTGGCCGGCGCGTCCTTCAGCGCTGACGAATCGCGCCTGCTGTTCTCGTCGAACAAGTCCGGCATCTGGAACGTTTACTCGATGCCCGTCGCCGGCGGCGACTGGACGGCGGTGACGCAGTCCACCACCGACAACAACTATGCCGTGGCGTATTTCCCGGCCGACGACCGCACCCTGATCACCCGCGACCAGGGCGGCAACGAACTCAACCACCTGTACGTCATCCAGGCCGACGGCACCGAGAAGGACCTCACGCCTGGCGAGAACCTCAGGGCCGAGTTCATGGGCTTCAACGGCGACGGCAGCGCCTTCCACGTGATCAGCAATGAACGTGATCCGCGCTACTTCGACGTCTACCGCTACGACAGCACCACCTACGAGCGCACCCGGGTGTACGAGAACAACGAAGGCCTCGAGCCGGGCGCGATCTCGCAGGACGGAAAGTGGATGGCGCTGGGCAAGACCAACACCACCAACGACAGCGACCTGTTCGTGGTGGAGCTGGCCACGGGCCAGTCCACGAAAGTGTCGCAGCACGAAGGCCAGGCGGCGTTCAACGCCCAGGACTTCAGCCCCGACGGCCAGTGGCTTTACTACACCGCCAACGACCAGGGCGAGTTCGCGCAGCTGCGTCGGGTGAAGCTGGGCAACTGGGAACACGAGCCGGTGCGCAGCGCCGACTGGGACATCGTGGCGGCCTACTTCTCCAAGGGCGGCAAGTACCTGGCCGTGGCCACCAACGTGGACGGCAGCACCAGCGTGAAGCTGTACGACGCCGCCACCGGCGCCGAGCAGCCGCTGCCGGCGCTGCCGGCCGGCGAGATCCGCGGCCTGCGCATCGCCGATTCGGAAAAGCGCCTGGCCTTCTACCTCAACGGCGACCGCCAGCCCAACGACCTGTACCTGCTGGAAATTGGCGGCGAAGCCAAGCCGCTCACCACCTCGCTCAACCCGGCCATCGACCCGGCCGACCTGGTGGATTCAAGCGTGGTGCGCTTCAAGAGCTTCGACGGCATGGAGATCCCCAACATCCTGTGGAAGCCGCACCAGGCCACGGCCGACGCCAAGGCGCCCGCGCTGGTGTGGGTGCACGGTGGCCCGGGCGGGCAGACCACGCGCGCGCACTCGGCCACCATCCAGTACCTGGCCAACCACGGCTACGTGGTGCTGGGCATCAACAACCGCGGAAGCTCGGGCTACGGCAAGACCTTCTTCGCCGCCGACGACGGCAAGCACGGCCGCGAGCCGCTGTGGGACACCATCGAGGCCAAGAAATACCTGCAGTCGCTGGACTACGTGGACGACGACAAGATCGGCATCATCGGCGGCAGCTACGGCGGCTACATGACCTTGGCAGCGCTGGCGTTCAAGCCGGGCGAGTTCAAGGTGGGAGTGAACATCTTCGGCGTCTCGAACTGGCTGCGCACGCTCGAGTCCATTCCGCCGTACTGGGAGTCCGCGCGCCTGGCGCTGTACCAGGAGATCGGCAACCCCGAAACGCAGCGCGATTTCCTGATCGAAACCTCGCCGCTCTTCCACGCCGACAAGATCAACGTGCCGTTGATGGTGCTGCAGGGTGCCAACGACCCGCGCGTGATCCAGGTCGAGTCCGATGAAATCGTGGAGGCGGTGAAGAAGAACGGCGTTCCGGTGGAATACGTGCTGTTCGCCGATGAAGGCCACGGCTTCAGCAAGAAGAAAAACCAGATCGAAGGCTGGGGCAAGATCCTCGCTTTCCTCGACCAGCATCTGCGGGCTGACGCGCCCGCCGAACAGGCACCGGCAACGGCGGCAGCCGCGCCTGCTGCGCCATGAGCAAGCACCGGCAGCCGGGTGCGGGCGCTCTTCCCGCCCGCGCCTGCGGGCACGCCCGGGCACTGCGGCCGATGCTGATCCTGGCGCTGCTGCTGGCGTCGCCGCTGGCGGCGGCCCAGGCGCTGTACAAGTGCAGCGACCCGCAGGGCTTGGTCAGCATCCAGTCCGAACCCTGCGCCAAAGGCAGCAGTGAGGTGTGGAAACGCGAGGCCGCACCCGACCCGGAGCCGTCTCCGGAAGAACTGGCGGCGCGCGCTGCGCTGGCCCAGGCCGAGGCCCAGCGCATTGCCGAGACCGCGCGGCTGGCGGAGCAGCAGCGCCTGGAAGCGCAGGCGCGCATCGCCGACGAAATGCGGCTGCGCGATGCGGTGGCCAGCGCCGTGCCGCCGCCGCGCAAGAGCGAATGCACCAAGGCCCACGACTTCAACGACCTGGCCTTGCAGCTGCCGTGGCTGGAGCTGACCCAGGCGCAGCGCGAGGGCATCAAGCGCTGGGTGGTGCTGACCTGCCGCGACCCGGACCTGCTGGGTGGCGACGGCGTCGAGCCCTGACGGGGCGTCCTGCTGACGCGCCCGCAAGGCGCGTTCGTCGCCATGCAGCGGCCATTTCCGACGGCGCGGCCCGGGGCAACGGCGTGCAATGAAGCCCCAACGAGGGCCCGCCATGCACGCCATCCTGCTGACGTTTCTCCTGCTGCCCGGTCCGCTGCCGGCATCGCTGAACAAATGCATCGGCGCCGACGGCGTCGCCAGCTACCAGTCGCTGCCTTGCGCGGCCCACCAGCGCACCGCCTGGTCACGACGGTCCCCACCGCAGGCCGTCCCGCCGCCCGTGCAGCCGGTGGCGGCTGCGGTGGTGCCGTCGCGCACGCGCGCGCCCGGACCGGCGGCGCGGGCCGTGCGCCCGGCCGTCAAACCCGCCCCCACCCGCTGCGCCGCCGCACGCCAGGCGGCTGACCTCACCCGGGACCGGCTTTGGAACCGGCTCAGTTTCCGCCAGCGCTCGGATCTGGATGCAAAGGTGGCGCTGGCCTGCGCCAAACGCTGAGGCGGCGCGTGCGCGCGGCGCGGCCGCGGCCCAGAATAGGCGGATGCAAACCCAGAACAATGTGCGCGGCATTGTCGCGATGCTGATCGCCGTCGGCTTTTTCTCGCTGATGGATGGCGGGCTCAAGCAGCTTTCCGCGCACTACCCTGCCATGCAGGTGGCGGCTATCCGCGGCCTTTCTTCGCTGCCGCTGGTGCTGCTGTGGGTGGCGGCCACCGGAACGGTAGCCACGCT
Source organism: Arenimonas sp. (assembly GCF_019459675.1). Classification (GTDB taxonomy): domain Bacteria; phylum Pseudomonadota; class Gammaproteobacteria; order Xanthomonadales; family Xanthomonadaceae; genus Arenimonas. The sequence goes on along the minus strand of NZ_JAIBFH010000116.1, from coordinate 3,663 downwards.
GTGGAAGGTGCGCTGGCCCCTGCACCTGCTGCGGGGCGCGCTGTCGATCGTGATGCTGTCGGCGTTCGCCTATGCGCTCAAGCGCATGCCGATGACGGGCGCCTATGCGCTGTTCTTCGTCGCGCCGCTGCTGATCACGGCGCTGTCGGTGCCGCTGCTGGGCGAAAAAGTCGGCCCCCGGCGCTGGTCCGCCATCGCGGTGGGGATGGTGGGCGTGCTGGTGGTGCTGCGGCCCAGCGGCGAAGGCGTGTTGGGCTGGGCCGGCCTGGCGGTGCTGCTGGCGGCAACGGCTTACGCGCTGTCGGCCATCCTGGTGCGCGTGCTGCACCGTACCGACAGCTCGCAAAGCATGGTGCTGTGGATGCTGGTGATGACCGGCGTGGGTGCCGCCGCCCTGGCCTGGCCGGCCTGGCAGCCGCTGCAGGGGGCGGATGGCTGGATCATCGTGGCCGTTGGCCTGAGCGGGTTCGGGGGCCAGGTCGCCATCACCGAAGCCTTCCGCGTCGGCCAGGCGTCGGTGGTGGCGCCCTTCGAATACAGCGCCCTGGCGTGGGCGTTGGGTCTGGACTGGCTGGTGTGGCAAGTGCTGCCCGACGGCATGACGCTGTTGGGCGCCGGCATCGTCGTGGCCAGCGGGCTTTACCTGCTGCGCCGCGAGCGCGTCCACACCGGGGCCGAGCATCCCTGAGCAAACCGCGCGGGTGGCTCCGGTATGCTTTGGCCGCACCCGCCCCCCGGAATCCCGCCATGTCCCTGGTCCCGTTTCGCTGCCTGCCGCTGCTCACCCTGGCCCTGCTGGCCGGCTGTGGGGCCGAAGCGCCCGCTCCGGTGGCGGCGCCCGCGCCGTCGCCCGTCGCCGTGGCGCCCGCCGGGGTGGACTGGAGTCGCTGCCAGTTCCCCGGACTGATGCTGCCGGTGCCGGGCAAGGTGATCGTGGTGGACGGTGGCCAGTCGGTGCCCGACGCCGAGCCGGGCCGCGAGTCCATCCGGCGGGTGGAAATCGTGGTGCCGGGGAAAGTGGCCCTGCTGCTCACCGCGCCCGACGCCACGGTGTGGCTGCTGCGGCCGTCGCCGGAAACCGAGCTGGTGGGCGTTTACGCCAGTGGCGACGCCCCGCAGCGCATCAGCGGCCAGCGCCTGGGCGCACACCTGCTGGCGAGATCCCGGGCCACGGGCGACGACTGCGGAAGGTATTGGATGGCGGCCGACGCGGGCGCCACCCTGGAAGAAGCCAGCAGGCAGGTGTTCGGACGCGCGCACTCGGCCGTGTACCGGCTGCACGGTGGCCTGGCGGTGATCGGCAAGGCCGAGGAGCCGCCGGTGCGCTGAGCCCAGGCGGGCTCAGTCCAGCAGATGGGCCAGCTTCTGGCGCAGTTCGGCCAGGTCGTTCTCCAGCGCCTCCACGCGCGCCTCCAGGCCGCTGCGGTCGGCGGCCGGGCGGCTGGCGGTGACAAACTGGTCGGCTGACACCGGACCGCCCAGCAGGTGCATGTAGCGGTCCTCGCGCTGCCCGGACGCGCGCCCCAGGTTGACCAGGAAGCCGCGCTGGGCCAGCCGATCCAGCAGCTGGCGCACGTCGTCCTGGTCGCGCAGGGTGGCCAGCCGCTCGCAGCGCGTCATCAGTTCGGCCACCGTTTGCGGGCCGCGCAGCAGCATCACGCTCAGAACGGCCTGCTGAGGCTGCGTCACTGAGTAGCTGCTGGCGAAACGGTGCTCGTAGCGCTGGGCGCGGGCGCCGTGCACCGATCGCACCAGGCCGCGGCCCTCCATTTCGCGCAGGGCGTGGCCCACGTCGCCGGGCTCGAGCTCGAGGACCGGGTCGCGGTTGGATTTCTGGTTGCAGGCCAGCACCACCGCATTGGCGGTCAGCGGATAGGCTTCGGGCGTGGTGGCTTCCTTCTCCACCAGGCTGCCCAGGATGCGGGCCTCCACGGGCGTAAGCAGGGCCGGGCCGGGGCTGTTGGCGTTCTCGTCGGTCATCAGGGTTCCTCGAAAGCAGGCCGCCATGATGCCGCATTGGCGCGTGAGGGCCGGGCCATGCCGGGGCAGGCGCGGCCGGGGCCCCGACGGTAGTACCCTTGGGGTCCCCCCGGCACCTGCCATGCACATGATCCAGCTGATCGGCTTCGATGGTGACGACACCCTCTGGCACAGCGAGGGTTACTACCAGTCGGCCCACGCCGAGTTCGAATCCATCGTCGGCCGCTACGTCGACCTGGCCGACGCGCGCCTGCACGAGCGCCTGCTGGAAACCGAGCGCGCCAGCATCCGCCTGTTCGGCTACGGCGCCAAGGGCATGACGCTGTCGATGCTGGAGGCCGCGTTCGCGGTGACCGGCGGGCGTATCGCGGCCGACGACATGCACCGCATCGTGGGCCTGGGCAAGCAGGTGATGGCGCATCCGGTGGAGCTGCTGCCCGGCATCCGTGACGCCGTGGCCGCCATTGCGCACCACTATCCGGTGGTGCTGGTGACCAAGGGCGACCTGTTCCACCAGGAAGCAAAAGTGGCCGCTTCGGGACTGGCGGACCTGTTCCGGCGCATCGAGATCGTGTCCGAAAAGGACGCGCGTTCGTATACGCGTCTGCTGCTGGAGTTCGGGGTCGAACCGGAGTCCTTCGCCATGGTCGGCAACTCCCTGCGCTCGGACATCGAGCCGGTGGTGCGCCTGGGCGGCTGGGGCATCCACGTGCCTTACCACGTCACCTGGGCCCATGAGCTCGACAACGGCCTGCAGCCCGAGCACGACCGCCAGGTGATCCGCGTGGACGCCGCGGCCAGCATCCCCAAGGCGCTGGCGGCGCTGCAGTCGCGCGCGCAGGCCCGCATCACCGGGCGCGACTGACGCCGCGGCCGCGCGGCCTTGCTACCCTTGGCGCTGACCTTCCCGCCAGCCCCGCCATGACCGACAGCCGTTCCGTGGATCGCCGCAACCTCGACTTCCTTCTGCACGAGGTGCAGGACGCCGGGTCCCTGTGCCGCTACCCGCGCTTCGCCGAGCATTCGCGCGAAACCTTCGATGCCGTGCTCGACGCTGCGCAGGACCTGGCGGACGCCACGTTCGCCGGCCACAACCGCGCCAGCGACGAACACGAGCCGCGCTTCGTCGATGGCCGGGTTGAAATCATCCCGCAGGTGAAGGTGGCGCTTGACGCTTACGCGCAGGCGGGTTTCACCGCCATGCTGGCCGACGCCGACGAAGGCGGCATGCAGCTGCCCTACGCCGTGGGCCTGGCCTGCGACGCGATGTTCGTGGCCGCCAACGTGTCCACCTCCGGCTACACGATGCTGGCGCGCGGCGTGGCCAACCTGCTGCAGGCGCACGGCACGCCGGCGCAGTGCGCGCGCTACCGCACGCCGATCCTGCAGGGCCGCTTCCTGGGCACGATGTGCCTGAGCGAGCCGCAGGCGGGATCGTCGCTGGGCGACATCCGCACGCGTGCCGAACCCGCGGCCGACGGCAGCTACCGCCTGAGCGGCGCCAAGATGTGGATCAGCGGCGGCGAACACGACCTGTCGGAGAACATCATCCACCTGGTGCTGGCGCGCCTGCCGGACGCGCCGCCGGGCGGGAAAGGGATCCGCCGGTTCATAGTGCCCCACTTACGCGTGAACGCCGACGGCCCCCAGGGCGAACCCAACGCCGAGCCCCTGGCCGGCGGG
>NZ_JAIBFH010000083.1 GCF_019459675.1 Arenimonas sp. | reverse complement strand
GGGGGTGTGCTGGGGTCTGTGTGTGCTCTGTGGCCCCCCAACCCGCCCGCCGCGGGGGGGGCCCGCCGCCGGTGCACCGCCCGCGGCCAGTGCGCCAATCATGAAGGTCGCCAAGCCCGCCATCAGGGTGGTCAGCCCCATCGCACGGTGCATCCACACCGTCGCCCCGTATCCGGCCACCAGCGCCAGCGCCACGGCCGCGCCCAGCGCGATAAGCACGCCGTCGCCCCAGCGCTGCGCCCCCAGCGCGCCCAAGCCGCCCAGCAGGCCGATTACGCCAAACGTGCGCAGGCCGGCCGGCCGATGGCCCTCGGCAACCGAGCGTTGGCGCCAGCCACGCTCCACACCCACCAACAGGCCCGCGGCCAAGGAAAACAACAGCCCGCTCAGTTCGTCCACGTGGGCTCGCCCGAAGAGTCAATGCGCCGGCCAGCATGGCACGTCGGGCCCAGCCACCGTCAAGGAGGTCGCAGGGCGATGGAGCCGGTGAGCGCTGACTCCGCCGTTGCTTCGGTGCCGCGGCAACTACGCGGACCACTGTTGGCGCTGTTCGTGATCGCCACCGCGTACGGCCTGGTGTTGCCGGTGCTGCCGGCCCTGCTTGCCACGGTGACACCCGAGGACATCGCCGCCGCCACCGGGATGATGATGGCGACCTATACGCTGGCGACAGTGGTGGCCTCACCGGTGTGGGGGTGGCTGCTGGACCGCTATTCCGCCCGCCGGTTGCTGTTGATCGGTCTGGTGGGCCAAGGTCTGGTGCAGTTGGCCCTGTGGTGGCCATCGTCGCTGACCGTACTGGTCCTGGTCCGCGCCCTGCAGGGCGCGCTCGGCGCCGTGGCCGTGCCGGCCGTGCTCACGCTGGCGGCGCAGTGGTGTCCGCCCACGGTCTACGGGACAGCGGTTGCACGGGTGTCACGGGCGGCGCTCCTGGGCGGGCTGGCGGGACCGCTACTGGGTGGGGCGCTGGCCCAGGGCGCCAGCCTGCGGTTGCCGATTGCGCTGGCGACGGGCTTGATCTTGATCGCCGCGATCGCCGTGGCGCGCATACGCACGCTACCCACCACCGCGTCGCTAGCCGCGCCGTCGCGGCTCCCGGATCGGCCGCGCCTGTGGTTGTTGGCCGCGGCAGCCATGGTCGCCGGCTTGGTGATGGGAGCCATGGAGGTCGGGGTGAGTGTGCGCGGGCGCGAAGAACTGGGGCTGTCGGCGCCGGCGATCGGATTGTTGTTCTCAGGCTGCGGCCTGGTGATGATCGCGGTGCAGACCGGCGTGTTCCAACCTCAGCGCGACCCGACCAGCTTGTGGCGCTGGCTGGCGCCGGCATTTCTGGTTTCGGCGTTGGGGGTCGGTGTGCTGCGCTGGACGTCGGAGGCGTGGATGCTCGGCGCCGTTGTGGCATTGGTGGCGGCTGGGGGTGGCGTCCTGCAACCGACGATCAGCCTGTGGATCGTACGGAGCGCCGGCCGGGCGCACGGGTTGCAACTGGGCCTGCGCGCCGCCCTGGGCGGGCTGGGACAAGCCGCAGGTGCACTGTTGGGCGGCGTGGCATTCCGCGCTCAAACACCGCAGACCGCTTGGATCGCCGTCGTGGTGGGCCTCGCCGTGGTAGTCGCGGTCGCCATAGCGAGGCGTCCGCCCGTACAAGGGGCCGAACCTTGAGCAGTGCACGCGAACGACTTGACCCGTGCGGCAGCCAGCGTATCGTCGTGGCGTCGGTAGGCACCAGGCGCGACGCTGCGTCATTTGACCCAAGTCAACTTCCGACCCTGCGAACCGCGTTAGAGTGGCTTCGACAATGAACCGCTTCCGCCGCCACCGCTGGCGTACACCGATTTCGCTGCTGGCGATGCTGGCACTGGTGTGGGCCCAACTGGCCCTGGCGAGCCATCCGGCGTGCGCACTTTCGGCGATGGCGTCCATGCCCACCCACGCCCAGCATGCCGATCACGGCGATGCCGTCGCGGTCGAAACACCCCCGCCGTGCCACGGTGCCCCGCTCAGCAGCGATGCGCCCCTGTGCGCCTCCCATTGCAGCCAAGGTGACCTGAGCAAGGAGGCGCCACGCTTGGCGTCTGTCCCCGCCTTGGGCCCACTGCCGACTCTGCCAGTCGTAGCCGTTCAGCGACTGCCGGATGCGGCGGGTCACGCGGTGGCCGCTCGTCCGCATAGCGCTTGGCATCGACCTACGCCGCACCCGGCGAGCCTCCTGCTGATCTGATCCCGCGCCGATGACCGGCCGGTGCCCGTCCGGGCTCCGGTCGCTTCGGTGCAGCCGCCGTGTCCACGGCCTGCCCCGCCGACTCCTACCGCATCGCCCCTGGGCAGCGGTTCGTGCGAGGCCAAGACGATGGGATCGTCCCACTCCAAGCGTGTTGTCACTGCCGCTCTGCGCCGGCCGGCGTGCCTTGACCTGTGTTCGACACACAGGTTTACGGTCTCCGGACGGTTCTGCGGGAGCATGCAATGACGGCCGACCTTCGCAAATCCGATCCGCCGATGACGGTGCGCCGTCTGGCGCACTTGGGAGGCGTGACCGTGCACGTGGTGCGCAACTACCTGCGCCGCGGCCTGCTTCGCGCCGCCAGCCACACCGAGGCCGGCTACCAGTTGTTCTCGACCGCGGAACTGCATCGCCTGCATTTCATCCGCACGGCGCAGCGTCTCGGCTTCACCCTCGCCGAGATCGAGGAAATCCTACGGCGCAGCCGCCAGCGCAAGAGCCCATGTCCGCTGGTACGCGACATCATCAGCCGTCGGCTGACGGAAACCCGCGACCAGCTCGAGCAACTCCTGGCGCTGCAGACGCGAATGGAGCAAGCCGTTGCCCAGTGGTCTCGCCTGCCCGACGCCGTGCCGACGGGCAGTGACGTCTGCGCGCTGATCGAGGCCGTCGCGGCCAGCGAGGCCGCCGCCGTTCCCAAATCCACCTCGCGGCGCCTCTTGGGCCGTCGCGCCTCTGCAGAGGAAAAGACCTCATGACGCGCCCCCGTCAATCCCCCTTGTCTTGCGGGCTGTCGCTGTCGGTAACGGCGGTCCTGCTGTACCTGGCCTGCGCGCTGATTGTGGCGTGGTCCCCCGGGGCCCTGGCCGCGGGCCTGGGCCTGGTCGTGCACGGACTGAGCCTGTCCGGCCTCACGCCGGCGGTCGGTGAACTGCGCTGGAGCGCGGTGCTGATCGGTTCGCTCGCGATCGCCGGCTACGCCTTCGTGGCGGGCGCCTTGTTCACCATTGTCAATCGCTTGATTAGAGGTAACCGATGAACCGCTCTAACGTTTCCCTGCTGCTCGCGAGCCTGCTCGCGGCCCCGTTGGCCATCGCCGCACCGCCGGAGACCGACGAGCCGACCGACGACACCCCGGTGATCTTCCACTTTGCCGGCTATGGCGACGTTACCGTCACCGACACCCAGGGCGAGGCCGGCACATTGGGGGCGGTGACGTTCGCGCCGATCTTCCACCTGCAGGTCGGTGAGCGCTTTTTGATCGAGGCCGAGGCTGAATTCGAGGCCGATGACCGCGGCGACCAGGCCGCCGGTCTGGAGTACGCCACCGCCACGTGGCTGCTGGGCGACTCCTCCGCCGTGGTGGTCGGCAAATTCCTGAGCCCGGTGGGTTATTTCTTCCAGAACCTGCATCCGTCCTGGATCAACAAACTCGCTTCGGTGCCGGCCGGCTTTGGCCACGGCGGCGCCGCGCCGCTGGCGGTGGCGTCATGAGCACCGCCATGAACACTCAGGCGGTAAGGGTCTGGCCGATCGGCGACATGCTGACCGAGGGCTGCGCCCGCACGCTGGCCGCCACGGTTCGCGGGTTGCCGGGCGTGCAGGCCGCCGAAGCCAATTTTGCGGCCGGCACGCTTCAGGTGCGCTATACCCGCGGCGCTGCGGAGCCGACGGCGATTACGGCGGCGATTCGCGCTTGCGGCTTCACCTGCCGCGCCCCGTCCGCCGAGTTTGTCCCGCCAGGCGCCTCCGCCGGGTCGGCCGCCAGTCACTCTGCACATGCCGGCCATGCCCCGTCGCCCTCCCCCGCAGCGTCGGCCCTCCCTGAGGACGCGACGCCGTCGATGCAAGGGCACGCGGGCCATGCGCCCGTCGCGCCGGACAAGCGCGGCGCGGACCCGCACGAGGGCATGCACCACGGGGGCGATTTGCACGCGGCGGCGGCGGACATGCGCAGGCGCTTCATCATCGCCTTGGCGTTCTCCATCCCGCTGTTCATCTGGTCACCGATGGGGCTGATGAGCGCGCCGGCGACGCCATTCGGTCTGCCTGAGAACGTCTGGCTGTGGTTGCTGGCCAGCGGTGCGGTGCTTTACCCGGGCTGGCCCTTCTTCGCGGCCGCGATTCGCTCGCTGCGCCGCGGCGTGCTGGACATGGCGGTGCTGGTGCTGCTCAGCGTCGGCACCGGCTACGGCTTCAGCCTGGGCGCGACCTTCGTGTTCGACGGGCCCAACTTCTACGAGGCCTCCTCGGTCCTGCTGACCTTCATCCTGCTGGGCCACTGGCTGGAAATGCGAGCTCGCGCCGGCGCCTCGGATGCCATGAAGGCGCTGCTCAAGCTCTCCCCCCCAAAGGCGATCGTTCGCCGGGACAACGTCGATGTGGAGATCGCCACCGATGAGGTGCAGGTGGGCGAGGTGGTGGTCGTTCGGCCAGGCGCCAAGGTGCCGGTGGATGGTGAGGTGCTCGAGGGCCAGTCCCAGGTAGACGAATCCATGCTCACCGGCGAATCGATGCCCGTGAAGAAGGCGCCGGGCTCGCTCGTCGTGGGCGGCACCATCAATCGCAGCGGCGCCTTCACCTATCGCGCCACCAAGGTGGGCGCCGATACCGCGCTGGCCCAAATCATCAAGCTCGTCCAGGAAGCGCAGAACTCCAAGGCCCCAGCCCAGCTGCTGGCCGACCGGGCCTCGCAATGGCTGGTGCTGGCGGCGATCGTGATCGGCGCGCTCACCTTCGCGGTCTGGTTCTGGTGGATCGGGCAGACCCTGCTGTTCGCGCTCACCTTGACCATCACCGTCTTCGTGATCGCCTGCCCCGATGCCTTGGGCTTGGCCACCCCGATGGCGATCATGATCGGCACCGGCATGGGCGCCCGCCACGGCATTCTGTTCAAGCACGCCGAGGCGATTGAGCAGTGCGCTCGTCTGGACGTCGTGATCTTCGACAAGACCGGCACGCTCACGGTGGGGCAACCCGATGTCGTGGAAACGGTGCCGGCGGCGGACTGGGACGAGGCGCGCCTCATCGAGATTGCGGCCGCCGTGGAGGCGCACTCCGAACACCCGCTGGCGCAGGCCATCCTCAAGCACGCCGGGCCTGTCACAGATCGCGCGTCGGACTACACCAACATCGACGGACAGGGCGCCATGGGCCGGGTGGCGGGTCGCTGGGTGCATTTGGGCAACCGCCTGCTGATGACGGCCGAGGGCGTGGCCGTGGACGAGATCGAGGCACGAGCCGAGAGCCTCAAGGGCGCCGGCCGGACCGTGATCTACGTGGCCGTCGACCGGCGCCTTGCGGGCGTCATTGCGATTGCGGATGCCATTCGCCCCACCTCCCGGGCCACGATCCAGGAGCTTCACCGGCGCAAGGTCCGGGTGGCGATGATCACCGGCGACAACCGGCCCACCGCCGAGCGTGTGGCCGCGGACCTGGGCATCGACATCGTGCTGGCCGATGTCCTGCCTGGCCAGAAGGCCGATGAGGTCAAGAAACTGCAGGCCCAGGGCCTGAAAGTCGGCATGGTCGGCGATGGCGTCAACGACGCCCCGGCGCTCACGCAAGCCGAGGTCGGCTTCGCGATCGGCGCCGGCACGGACGTCGCCATCGACAGTGCCGACATCGTGCTGATGCGCAGCGACCCCTATGACGTCGTGGGGGGGGGGGGG
>NZ_JAIBFH010000081.1 GCF_019459675.1 Arenimonas sp. | reverse complement strand
ATCGACCGCCTGCCTGCCGACGGCGCCGACGGCCGGCTGGCCCTGCGCGTGGCCTTCGAAGACCGGCGCGTGGCCGTTTCCAACGTGCGCCAGCTGCTGGCCCTTGCCCCGGGCCGCTAACTGCTGTCGGGCCAGGCCAAGCCCGAAAACCTGCGCACCGAACGCGGCCTGGTGTGGACCGTCACCTGCGCCAGCGGCGGCGCCGCGCTGGGCGAAACTCCGCCGCTGCGCGGCAACGGCCCCTGGCGCGCATTCGAGGCGCAGTTCGAAGTGCCGGCCCAGGACTGTGCCGCGCAGTGGCTGGTGCTGCGATTGCCGGCCCGTATCCCCGCTGAACAGCGCATCGGCGGCCAGGCCTGGTTCGACGCCATCAAGATCACCCGGCAGCGGACAAGTAACTGATTTGAAAGATTTACCATGCAGTCTGCATGGGTCGCTGATGGGGCGATAAACGTTGCCATGCCCCCCTGGCCGGCCTACACTCGTGCTGTAACGCGTGTCACTAGTTAGCCCTTGAAGGAAACACCGCCATGATCCGTACCGCACTGCTTCTGTCCGCCATGTTCGCCGCGCCCGCGTTCGCCGCGGAAACCGCCGAACACGCCGCAACGCTCAGCGCGCAGCAGGGCACCGTGCTGGTGAACCAGGGCGACGAATTCATCACCGCCGCCGAAGCCCAGCCGCTGATGGCCGGCGACCGCGTGATGGTGATGGAAGGCGGCAGCGCCGAAATCACCTTCACCGACGGCTGCGTGCTGCCGCTGGCATCGGGTTCGCTGTTGGACGTGCCGGCCCTGTCCACCTGCGCCGGCAACGTGGCCAGCGTGCAGAGCATCGGCCCCAGCTATGCCCAGGCGCTGGGCGACAAGCCGCGCAGCGGCAACTACGTGTGGATCTTCGGCGCGTGGACGCTGCTGATCGGCGCCGCAGTGGTGGAGGGCGAGTTGGAGTTCAAGGACGGCATCCTGCCGCCGCCCGTCAGCCCGTAAGCTGCGCCGCCAAGTGCGCACGGAAAAGGCCGCCGCAGGGCGGCCTTTTTATTGGCGCGGTTTGTACGATTTGTAAGGCTTGGCGCACAGTAGATTTGCAGCGTAGTCCGCTATCATCACGCGAAGTCGACGGGCCGCAGCAAGTGCCCCGCGCCACGGGAGTTTGACCATGCCGCAGGCCGCAGCACGCACCGCAACCGCAAGCCTGCAGTGGCCGCTGGCCGCCGCGCTGCTGTTGCTGTGCCTGGTGCTGGGCGGCGGGCAGGGCACCCTGGGCGACGCGCTGTGCCAGGCCCTGGCGGCGCTGCTGATCATCACCACGCTGTGGCGCAGCCAAACCGAAGCCGACGCCGCACTGCCGCGCGCCGCGTGGCTGGCGCTGCTGCCGCTGGCCCTGCCGCTGCTGCAGCTGCTGCCGGCGCCCGAAGCGCTGTGGCTGGCTTCGCCCGAGCGCGTTGAAATCGCCGCGCAGCTGGCCACGGCCGGCGTTGAACCCGCGCACCGGCTCAGCCTGGTGCCTTACGGCACGCATACCGCCCTGACCTGGCTGCTGCCGGCGATGGCGCTGTTCCTGGCGGCGCTGCAGTTCACCGTGCGCCAGCGTCTGCGCCTGGTGGCCGTGCTGCTGACCGTGGCCGTGGGCGGCACGGTGCTCGGCATTGCGCAGCTGGCCGGCGGCCCCGACAGCGCGCTGCGTTTTTACACCATCACCAACCCCAGCGAAGCGGTGGGCTTCTTCGCCAACCGCAACCACTTCGCCAGCCAGCTGGCGCTGGCCTTGCCCTTCGTGCTGATTGGCACCGCCGCCTGGTGGAGCGCGCGCCGCGACGACAGCCACGCCGCGCTGCTGTGGCTGCTGGCCGGCATAGGCCTGGCGGCACTGCTGATCCTGGGCATTGCGCTGGCGCGTTCGCGCGCCGGCCTGCTGCTGGGCATGGTGGCCATCGCGCTCAGCGTGCCGGCGGTGCTGGCGTTGCGCCGGCAGCGCGGCGGCACGCGCCGCATCATTGCGGTGATCGTGGCGGTGGGTTTGTTGCTGAGCATCCAGTTTGCGCTGTTCGGCATCCTGCAGCGGTTCAAGGCCGACCCGATGGAGGACTCGCGTTTCCAGTACGCCGCGCTCAGCGCGCAGGCCGCGCAGGACCACGGGCCGCTGGGCACCGGGCTGGGCGGCTTCAGGCGTGCGTTCGAAGCCTACGACGTGGACTCGCCCATCAACGCCTACATCAACCACGCCCACAACGATTACGCCGAGCTGTGGCTGGAAGGCGGCTGGCTGGCCCTGGCGTTGGCGCTGGGCCTGGCCGTGGCCTACGTGCTGGCCAGCTGGCGCGCCTGGCGCCGCGATGGCGCCAGCGCACGCGAACAGCTGCTGGCGCGCGGCGCCATCATCGGCCTGTTGAGCCTTGCGCTGCATTCACTGGGCGACTACCCGCTGCGCACCACCGCACTGCTGGCTTGCGCCGGGCTGTTGGCCGCATTGCTGAGCCCGCCGCGTTCCCAACAAACGCACACGCAAATCAAACGGACTTGAGACCACGCATGCCCACCCTGGAAAACACCCGCATCGCCATCATTGGCCTGCTGGGGCTGGCCTTGCATTCACTGGGCGACTACCCGCTGCGGTCCACCGCCTTGCTGGCTTGCGCCGGTTTGCTGGCGGCGTTTCTGGTGCCGGGTTGCCACAGAAAGGTACTGGCGAGTGACGAAACAAAATCGTTTGTCCCGGTCGGGTCGAAGGGCTAAGCTGGCCCCGTGTTCAATCCGTGAACAACCTCCCCATGCCCCCTGTGGCTGACGAACTGAGCATCACCATCCTGCGCCGCCTGGCGGACTCGCCCGACGTGAACCAGCGCGAGCTGGCCCAGCATGCCGGCGTGTCGCTGGGGCGGCTGAACTATGCCCTGCGCGCCCTGGTGGACAAGGGCTGGGTGAAGGTGGGCAACTTCAGCCGCAGCCCGTACAAGCTGGGCTATGCCTACCTGCTGACGCCGGGCGGCATCGAGGCCAAGGCCAAGCTGACCAGGACCTTCCTCGACCGCAAAATGCGCGAGTACGACGCCCTGCGCGACGAAATCGAACGCCTGCAGCATGAAGTGGAGGGAGGCTGAGATGCTGCGCTGGTACTGCGTGCAGACCCGCCCGCGCGCCGAGGCGCAGGCGCTGGAGCACCTGCAGCGCCAGGGCTTCGACTGCCTGCTGCCGCGGCTGCAGCGCAGCGTGATCCGCAACGGCCGCCGGAAAATGACGGTCGAGGCGCTGTTCCCTCGCTACCTGTTCCTGCACGCCGATGCCGACACCACCAGCCTGGCGCCGGTGCGATCGACCCGCGGCGCCATCGGCTTGGTGCGCACCGCCGGCCTGCCGGCCACCGTGCCGGACGAACTCATTGAACGCCTGCGTGCCGACGCCAATGCCGATGGCCTGATCACCATGCCCGAGCGCCGGCTGCTGCCGGGCGAGCGCGTGGTTATCACCGAAGGGCCGCTGGCGGGACTGCAGGGCATCTACACCCAGGCGCAGAGCGAACGGCGAGCGCTGGTGTTGCTGGTAATCCTGGGCGGCACGCAGAGCGTGGCGCTGCCCATTTACGTGCTTGAACCTGCACGGGCGGCGCAAGCCGCCTGAGCAAGGCCACAACCTGGCAACGAACCGGCCTTACGAAAGCGCCAATGCAATCGTGGGGCGGTAGCGTGCCGGAAACCGAGAGAAACGGATGAAGCGACTGGAAGATTCCCGCATTGCCATCATCGGCCTCGGCTATGTGGGCCTGCCGCTGGCGGTGGAATTCGGCAAGCAATTCGACACCACCGGCTACGACATCCGCAGCGCCCGTGTAGCCGAACTGCGCGGCGGCAGTGACAGCACGCTTGAGTGCAGCCCTGAAGAGCTGGCCTCCAGCCCGAAGCTGCGCTTCACCGATCAACTAGCCGACATTGCCAGCTGCAACATCTACATCGTGACCGTGCCGACCCCGATCGACTCGGCCAAGCGGCCCGATCTCACGCCGCTCATCAAGGCCAGCGAGGCAATCGGCAGCGTGCTCAAGAAGGGCGATGTGGTGGTTTACGAGAGCACCGTGTACCCGGGCTGCACCGAGGAAGTCTGCGTGCCCCTCCTCGAGCGCGTGAGCAGCCTGAAATTCAACGAGGATTTCTTCTGCGGCTACAGTCCCGAACGCATCAACCCCGGCGACAAAGCCCACCGAGTCACCAACATCCTCAAGGTGACGTCGGGCTCAACGCCGGCCATCGCAGACTTTGTCGATGACCTCTATGCCAGCATCATCACCGCCGGTACCCACAAGGCCCCCAGCATGAAAGTAGCTGAGGCGGCCAAGGTCATCGAGAACACGCAGCGCGACCTCAACATCGCCCTGGTCAACGACTTGGCCATCCTGTTCAACAAGCTGGGCATCGACACCTTGGACGTGCTGGAAGCCGCCGGCACCAAATGGAACTTCCTGCCGTTCCGCCCCGGCCTGGTCGGCGGCCACTGCATCAGCGTGGACCCGTACTACCTGACCCACAAGGCGCAGGAAGTGGGCCACCATCCGCAGGTAATCCTGGCCGGGCGCCGTACCAACGACGGCATGGGCGCGTACGTGGCGGACCAGGTGATCAAGCTGATGGTGCGCAAGCGCATCAACCCCGTCGGCGCGCGAATCCTGGTGCTGGGCCTAGCCTTTAAGGAAAACTGCCCGGACCTGCGCAACACCCGCGTGGTCGACATCGTGCATGCGCTGGAAGGGTACAGCGCGCAGGTGGATGTGTTCGATCCCTGGGTGGACGCGTCCGAAGCGCGGCACGAATACAGTATTACACCCATCGATAAGCCGGAGCTGGGGGCGTACGACGCAATCGTGGGGGCGGTGAGCCACCACGAGTTCAGGAGTCTGGGCGGGCAGGGCGTGCGTGCGTTCGGCAAAGTGGCGGGCAGCGTGTTGTATGACGTGAAGTGCCTGCTGCCGCGCGATGCGGTCGACGGCCGACTCTGAGGTCGAGTTGGTTTCGGCTCTTCGGCTCGCTCACGGTAGGCACGAAATAAGTCTTCAGATCAGCGCAATCCCATTTGCCGTCATTCTTGAGCGTTTCGCTAGGAAAAAGTATGTTGAGAAATGTCGCTTATAAGATTGGCCGGAAGCTATATTTTTGGGCTAGAAAGGAAACCCCGAATAGCCCCGAGGAAAATGGTGAGTTTGCGTTGTTGTCGCACGTATTGAGCGAGACGGCTGGGCCGGCTACCGTGCTTGACGTTGGCGCAAACCGCGGCGAGTGGTCACGGAAAGCCGTCTCCCTGGCGCGCGCCAATCGCCTAGATGTTTGCGTGCATGCATTTGAGCCACTTTCCGGCACGCGGGCGCTGCTGGAAAAGGGTGTCGCGGAATTGCCGGAGGTTCGCGTCCACTCCGTTGCATTGTCGAATGCGCCCGGAACAGCGGCGTTCTACTCTCAGTCGGCAGGAAGCGGAACCAGCTCGCTGCATCCCGTTTCTGGCAATCGCGCCGAGGACGTGAAGCTAGCGACGCTGGATGCCTGGATCGCGGACCAGCAATGTACGCCGGTCAGGATGATAAAGATCGACGTGGAGGGATTCGATTCATTGGTTCTGGAAGGTGCGGCACGAACGCTCCAGGAAGGATTGGTGGACGTCGTCCAGTTCGAATACAACTGGCGATGGCTTCTGAACTCGCGCAGCCTGCATTGGGTTTTCCAGTTCATCGAAGACAAACCTTACATCTTCGGCAAAGTTGTTCCGGATGGCGTCATCACTTTCGAACGCTGGCATTTTGAACTCGACAGATTTTTCGAGGGCAACTATCTACTGCTGCGTCGAGACAGTGCGGTGGCGCAACTTGGCAGGCCGGCATGGTTCGATCAATCAAATGTCCTACGTCTGGCGTAATTGCTTCATATTTATGGTTGCGGTCGAGTTCATCGAGCCGCTCGGAGAGCCTGCTCCGCGTACACATTGGCTCCGCCTAAGCGCTTCGGCCTGATGTCGATTCGTATCCACGCGGCTTGGTCGGCTGGAGCCGCCATATTACTCACGGCGTCACGCTTCGCGCTGTTGGCGGTTCTGGCCCGTCGACTGGATCCGCACGCACTTGGGCTTTTCGCCTATGCGCAATGGATGGTTGACATCGGATTCCTTGTGGCGTCGTTCGGTGCCAACGGGGCAGCAACCCGGTTCTTCGCCGAGTACCGTTCGCGCCCCGGCCTGCTGCAGTCGTTTCTGCGCCTTTGGAGGCTGCCCTCCTTCTTACTGCCGCTGGCAGGTGCCTTGATTGCCGTGCTAGGCGCGAAGCTCACCGGTGCTGAGATTAGCTCCCAAGGGCTGGGGGCTTTGTCGTTGTGGGCGCTGTTTGCGGGCCTATGGGCAATGCAGACCTCTGTTTTGACCGGCCTTCAGCGCTTCGATTTGGTTTTTCTAGCAAACTTTCTGGCTGCGGTGGTCATGGTGCTGGGCTCGGCATTCATGCCCATGACACCGCATGACCCCACATCTGCGTTCTTGATCATGGGCTCAGGCTGTGCAGCGGCTTTCATGGTTGGATTGTTGCCTGTTCAGCGCCTGTACCTTTCAGGCGCTGGCTGGGACGAACGCCTGGATAGGGCGTCAATCATCCGCTACTGCATCAACGTGTGGGTGACGGCGCTCCTATGGAGCCTGGTGTGGTCCCGAGGCGAAGTGCCCCTCGTGCGGCATTTTCTGGGTGATGCACAACTCGCCAACTACACCGTGGCGCTCAGTCTGGTTGGTGGTGCCATCGCTGGCGTGATGCTCGGCGTCGGTGGCATTGCACCTCAGGTAACGCGGTTACTGGGTGATGCCAAGGTGCCCGAGGCGATCAGGTTGTGCAGGACGGTGGGCGATTGGCAACTGTTGCTGAGTGGCAGCGCGGCCGCACTTCTTATCTGGCTGTCACCCGAACTTTTGCGGGTGGCGTTTGGTCCGAGTTACGCAGCCGCAGGTCCTGTCCTCGCTCTGCTGGCTGCTGGGCTTCCGGCGCTTTCGTTCTCCATGCACAACCACTTGCTTCAAATCCAGACCGGGGCCCGCTTTAATCGAAATGCGACGCTCCTTGGGCTCGCTGTCCTTGGCGTGGGGGCATTACTTTTGATCCCCAGCTTTGGTATAGAGGGTGCTGCGTTTGCCCGTATGTCAACATTGTGGCTGCTGGCGTTGGTCAGCGCGATCGTTTTTTCCTCCCGTGCCGGACCGGCTGGCGTCAATCGGCTGGGCTTCACAACCGTCATGCTGGTTACAGCTGCATCGGCATGCGCCGTCGCGCTACTCCCGGCTCTCCCGCTCGGGATAAGGATGACAGTTGCTCTGGCAATTCCGTTTGGCCTCGCTGTCATGATCCGCGACGCGGATGGTCGTCCTGCTGTTCAGATGATGACGCGACGGGCTCTGCGATGATAGCCGGGTTTCCAAAAGGTGCGGCAGATCAGGCCGCGCCCAATTATGCGAGACTTCGTGATGTCCGCTAAACAGTCATGCCATGGCCTAGCTTCAGGCGCCGCGCGGCCCATTGTTTTCGGACTGCAACAGGCATTTTCCGCGCTGAGCTTGTCACTGACAGTCTATGCATTCATGGCGGCTTGGGCTGTGCTTCTTTCTCAGGCAGGGCTATCCGAGGCAACTTGCCTTGCCGTGGTCCACGCAGGTAGTGCGGCGAGCCTGCTAGTGTTCTGGAGGCTTGGTCGTTGGGGAAACGCGCGCTTCGATAGCTTTGGGGCGGCCCTCGTGCTGCTCGCCTCGGTCTACAGATTGCATGCGCTGATTGACACGTTATTCTTTGGGACGCGTGTCGAGCAAATTTACGCCTATGGCACGGTGCCAATGCCCGACGACGCGTTCTTACTCTTCTTCAAGGCGGAGACGATCGCGCTTTTTGGCTTGTTGTTGGTAGCCTGCTCGTGGCGTCTGCGCGTCGGACCACGTGTTGAGTCGTACTCGTTCATGCAAAATGCTGCAACGGTGCCAGTCCTAACCGCTGTAATGGCCTACGTGGCAGCACTTGGCGTTGATGTCCTAACCCGCGTCCTGGGCGTGAGCTTTGGCGTGCTGACTATGTTTTCGGGCACGTTGTTCCTCGTAGGGGTGGCTTCGATCTATTTCGTTGCTGCTCGACGCCCGTCGCGGGGCGGGCGTGTCTCTGCGGCGATCATCATGGCGCTCCCGATGACACTGCTGGCACTCAACAAGGGAATGAAAAGTGAAATGTTCCTCCCGTTGGTCCCTGCGGCCATTCATATCTGGATGGGTTACCGGCACGTCGTGGCGCGAAGTACGTTCGTGCTTCTTGCGGTTTCGGTTCTCGCCCTGTCCCAGCTCTACGTGTTTCATGTCAGGCAGGTCGCTTGGCATAGCGGGGGTATCGAGAGGGTCTCACCAATCGTATTGCTGAGGGGGTATGTCGAAGCACTGCCCACCATCAATCCAGTCGACGCGGTGGATTCCATCAGTTCGCGGATAAACCTGACGACCACGCACGCAATCACGGTTACCCTTGCAGATAAAAACGGGTTCGAACCCGCCAATGTGTTCGGCCCGATACCGGCCACTTTCGTGCCGCGTTTCCTCTGGCCGGACAAGCCAATCCTTATGCCTGGTGCCCAGCATACCGCCCGAATTCGCGGTCTTTCGGTCCCATTGACTGACATTCAGAGCGCAACAGCAGCAGGATTTGTGACAGAGCTGTATTTGGGCGGAGGCTGGATCGGTGTCGCACTTGGGGCGCTTGCGTTTGGGTTTCTGCTTGCGTCGGCACAAAATTGGGCGTTCCGCCGGGCCCCGGGGTTTGGACACTTGGTGTTTTGCTTCCTCGCGGCCTATTGGGCGTTTCGCTTCGACGAGAATCATGTCGTCTACAGCTACACAGGGGTCGTATTTCTGGTCGCATTCCTCTTGGTGCTCCGGAAGCTAACTGGCGCGTTGGGCCTCAAGTCCACTGGCGCTGCGCGAGCGCGTTCTGTGCGGGGAGGCGGCTAATGAAGCGTAGGCATTTGATGGTTGCTGCGACCGAGTGTCGTGACGGGGCGAGCGGCTCTGGGTTAGTTGCTGGCTTCCGTCAGCTCGGCTGGCTGGTCCAGACGGTTGACTACGGTGCATTTGCTGGAAGTTCTGTATCACTTGCTCTACGCGCCGCGACGCGGCTGACGCAGAACGCACTGCAGCAGGCTTACCAGGAGTCCGTATTGCATGAGTGTGAAGCCCTTCGGCCGGATGTTCTTTTCACTGTCAAGGGAACTGGATTGAATAAAAAGCTTCTGGAGCGTGTTCAATCGCTAGGAACGAAGATCGTTATGTACTATCCGGACGTTTCGTTTGACCATCCGGGTGTCGATAAGGAAAGCTTCCGACTGTACGACTGTTTCGTCACTACCAAGTCCTTCCAATTGGCCTGGTTGAGCGAGCGACTTGGGGTTGGGCGAGTTGCGCACGTTCCGCATGGGTACACCGAAGCGGTTTTTCAGTCAGTCCTCGATTCCGTTTCCGATCAGGAGTTTGTTTTCGATGTGCTCTATATGGGGAATCATTCGCCCTACAAGCAGCAGTGGCTGGAGCGCCTCATTGAGTTGCACCCAGGGTTAAATCTTGCTGTGGCGGGGAGTCGCTGGCGGGAACAGGCGTCCCCGTTGGGAATTCCAAGTTCGGCGATGTTGGGTGAAGTTCGAGGCCTCGCATTGGCAAAGCTTATCCAGACGTCTCGCATCAATATTGCATTGCATTTCGGAACGTCTG
>NZ_JAIBFH010000079.1 GCF_019459675.1 Arenimonas sp. | reverse complement strand
CGCCGCGCTGGTGGCGGCCGGATCGATCACCCTGGCCGACGGCGCGCGCCTGGTGCGCGAGCGCGGCCGGCTGATGCAGCTTGCGGTGCCCGCCGGCACCGGCGCGATGGCCGCGGTGCTGGGCGCCGAAGACGCGCTGGTCGAGGAAGTCTGCGCCGCGGTTTCCGGCCATGGCGTGGTGGTGCCGGCGAACTACAACTCGCCCGGGCAGATCGTCATCGGCGGCGACGCGGCCGCCGTGGACCGCGCGTTGGCCGAGCTGGCGGCGCGCGGCGTTCGCAAGGCCGTGAAGCTCGCCGTCTCGGTGCCTTCGCACACGCCGCTGATGCGCGAAGCCGCCGACCGCCTGGGCGAAGTGATGGCCGCGATGCGCTGGCAGGATGCGACCATCCCGGTCGTCCAGAACGTTGATGCGCGCATCCACGCCAATGCCGACGACGTGCGCGCCGCGCTGGTGCGCCAGCTGTACCTGCCCGTGCTCTGGACGCAGTGCGTGCAGACCCTGGTGGCGCGCGGCGCCAACGTCATCGGCGAGTGCGGCCCCGGCAAGGTGCTTTCCGGCCTGGCCAAGCGCATCGACAAGTCCGTCGAGACGCGCGCCCTTGGCAGCGCCGTGGAGTTCGAGGCCGCGCTGGAAGCCTGGAGCTGATCGCGTGCCGCAGCATTGCCTGCATCCGATTCCATCCGATTCCATCCGATTTGATCCGTGGCCAAGAGGCCCGACTGGACCCCCAATGAACGACGTGTTGAAAGGTGAAATCGCGCTGGTCACCGGCGCCAGCCGCGGCATCGGCGCCGCCATCGCCGACGAGCTGGCGTCGCTGGGTGCGCGCGTCATCGGCACCGCCACCTCGCAGGCCGGCGCCGAGGCCATCCACGCGCGCCTGGCGGCGAGCGGCGGGGCAGGGCGCCTGCTCAACGTCACCGAAAGCGCGTCGGTGGACGCGCTGGTGGACGAGATCGCCAAGGAGTTCGGCGCCATCTCGATCCTGGTCAACAACGCCGGCATCACCCGCGACAACCTGCTGATGCGGATGAAGGAAGAAGACTGGCAGGCCATCCTCGACACCAACCTCAGTTCGGTGTTCCGCACGTCCAAGGCGGTGATGCGCGGCATGATGAAGGCGCGCAAGGGCCGCATCATCAACATCGCCTCGGTGATCGGCGTTACCGGCAACGCCGGGCAGGCCAACTACGCCGCGGCCAAGGCCGGCATCATCGCTTTCAGCAAGTCGCTGGCCAAGGAGATCGGCAGCCGCGGCGTCACGGTCAACGTGGTCGCGCCGGGCTTCATCCAGACCGACATGACCAAGGACCTGCCCGAGGCTTCCCGCGAGGCCCTGGTGGGCCAGATCGCGCTGGGGCGGCTTGGCGAGCCGGCCGACATCGCCCGCGCCGTGGCCTTCCTGGCCGGCCCGTCGGCCACCTACATCACCGGCGAGACCCTGCACGTCAACGGCGGCATGTACATGCCCTAAGCCCTTGCATTGGCTGGTTTTGCGCTAGAATCCGACCACCCCATACAGGCCGCGGCGCGTCTGGCGCCCGCCGCGGCTTTCGATTGATTACAATGCGCCCGAAAACAAAACGCTCCGGGAGGAGAAGATCCATGAGCAGCATCGAAGAACGCGTCAAGAAAATCGTCATCGAGCAGTTGGGCGTGAAGGAAGACGAAGTCACCGTGAACGCCTCGTTCGTGGACGACCTCGGTGCCGACTCGCTGGATACCGTCGAGCTGGTCATGGCCCTGGAAGAAGAGTTCGAGTGCGAGATCCCGGACGAAGAGGCCGAGAAGATCACTTCGGTCCAGCAGGCCATTGATTACATCAAGGCCCACGTCAAGGCCTGATCGCCTGACGTCGTCACGCCGGGGGCGCGCGTGGCGCGCCCCCCCCGGTTAAAGCACCCCCCCCTAAAGCGCGGCCCAGCGCACCCGCCCCCCCCCCCCCC
>NZ_JAIBFH010000078.1 GCF_019459675.1 Arenimonas sp. | reverse complement strand
CGTCCGGGCCAGGTACGGGGCGGGGGTGGGCGGGGGCTGGGGCGGGGGGGGGGGGGGGGGTCACGTTTTTTCACGGGGCGCCAGGCCGCCGCCAGGGCATGCCGGTAAAGGATGACCAGGGCCAGGCTGGGTACGATCAGCAGCCAGAACGGCAGGTTGCCCAGCAGGTAGGCCGGGCCGCGCGCCGCGGGCAGCGCCACGACGGCCATCAATCCCAGGGCCAGCCACTGCCAAAGCGTCCGGGCCAGGTACGGGGCGGGGGTGGCGGCATCGGGGCGCAGGTGCGGCATGTCGAACTCCTGGGTGGGCTGGCTTGTGAACAGCCTCGCCCAGCCCCGTCTCACGGACCGAGACCGCATTGACGCCCCCTTCAGCCCCGCGGGCGCAGGCTGGCCTTCCATCGAACGGATGCCCGCCATGCGCCGCCTCGCCCTGATCCTGCTCCTGCCCGGCCTGCTGTTGCTGGCCGCCTGCGCCAGCACCGGAGGAACCGCCATGCCGCCCCTGACCAGCACCGCGAACATCGACCTGGAGCGCTTCATGGGCCGGTGGTGGGTGATTGCCAACATTCCCTACTTCGCCGAGAACGGAAAAGTCGCCACCGCCGACATCTACACGTTGCGCGACGATGGCAAGATCGCCAACGTCTACGCCTACCGCAAGTCCTTCGACAGGCCCGAGCAGCAGATGAAGGGCGTCGCCACCGTGGTGCCGGGCACCAACAACGCCCAGTGGGAAATCGCTTTCTTCCTCGGGCTGGTGAAGGCCGACCTGCTGGTGCTGGAAGTGGCGCCGGACTATTCCTGGGCGCTGATCGGCCACCCGAAGCGCAAGATGGGCTGGGTGTTCGCGCGCAACCAGGCCATGGACGCGGCGCAGTACGAAGGCCTCCGGGCGAAGTTCAGCGCCTATGGCTACGACACGTCGCAGTTCCTGCGCGTGCCCCAGTTCGCCGACCAGGTGGGCCAGCCGGGCTTCCAGTAAAGGCTACAGGCGGGCCGCGTCGAGGGCTTTTTCAGCGGCCTCGCGGCCCTTTTCCATGAGCTCTTCGCCGCGCCAGAATTCGTAGAAAGTGGCGGCTTCGCGCGATATCTGGATCAGCAGGTCGGGCGGGTCCTGGGCCAGCTGCACGCGCGACATGTGCGCCTGCATGGTGTCCAGGGAGCGCGACATCAGGTCCATCATGCCGCGGGTCTTTGCCGGCTTGGCGCCGCCGTCGTCCGATCCCGCCCATTCGTCCCAGAGGCTGGCCATGCGCTCGCGCAGCGAGGCCGGGCCGGCGTCGGCGGGCCGCTCCACGAGTTCGCCTTCGGCGTGGCCGGCGGTTATTTCCTGGGCGCGGGGCTCCAGGGCGGCGTTGATCCAGCTCACCGGCCCGTTCACGTCCACGGCGATCACGCGGTCCACCCGCATCTGGCGCGTGGCTGCGATGGGCATCGGCGCCAGCAGGCCGCCGTCCACCAGTTCGCGGCCGTCGAGCATCTGCGGCGTGAAGATCATCGGGATGGCGATGGACGCGCGAATGGCGTCGAACAGCTTGCCGCGCGTCAGCCAGACCTCGCGCTGGCTGGCCAGGTCGGTGGCGACGGCGATGTAGGGAATGGCCAGTTCTTCGATCAGGTGGTCGCCCACCAGTTCGCGCAGCGCGCCGATCACCCGGTCGCCGCGGATCAGGCCGGGAAACCCGAAGCCGAAATCGAGCAGCTTGAGCACGTCGCTGCGCTCAAGCCCGCGCGCCCACTCGCTGTACTCCTCCAGCCGGCCGGCGGCGTAGATGCCGCCCACCAGTGCGCCCATCGAGGCGCCGGCAATGCCGGCGATTTCGTAGCCGCGCGCCTCGATCGCCTGCACCACGCCCACATGGGCCAGGCCACGCGCGCCGCCGGCCCCCAGCACCAGGGCCACGCGCTTGCCGTTGCGGCGCGCGGTGCCGGAGTCCTCAACGCTCATAGTTCGACAGCGCCAGCTGCAGCAGCGTGCGCGCCTGCTGGCGCAGCGATTCGGGCTCGGTCACTTCGGCATCGGCGCCGTAGCGCAGCACGTCCATCAGCAGTTCCTTGGCGTGGCTGTAGGGCAGCTTGAGCTCGTAGCGGCCATCGGGCAGGAAGCGGCCCTCCTGCTTGGAGTGCCAGTGCTCGTCGGCCACCCAGCGCGCCGCCTTGGGCGAAAACAGGAGGGTGGCGATGCCCTTGGGCGAACCGGAGAAGATGCCGTAGCTCGACGCCAGGTGCTGGTTGAGCTCGGCGTCGGGCAGGTCGCGCGCGGTGCCGTCAAGCAGCTTCGCGTGCTGCACCCGGTCCACCGAGAAGCTGCGCAGCCCTTCGCGCTCGTGGTCCCAGGCGTCCAGGTACCAGTTGTCCTTGTAGTGGGTCAGCCGCTGCGGCGACACCTTGCGGTGGGTGCGCTCGTTGGTGGACCGCGCCAGGTAGTCGAACTCCAGCTGGCGGCGCTCGAGCACCGCGCCGGCGACGATGCGGAACGCCAGCTCGTCGCGGCGGCGAACGCCGCTGGCGATCACCCGCACGCGCTCCACCGGCCAGCGCTTGCCGCCCGCCTGCTGCGCCAGCAGCGATTCGATGCGGCCCTTCAACGGCGCCAGTGCGCTGGAAAGCACGCCCTGCCCGGTGCGGTCGAGCAACTGGTGCGCGGCCAGCAGCGCGTGCAGTTCGTCGGAGTTCAGCCACAGGCCCGGAAGCTCGAAGCGTTCGGCTTCCTTCTGGTCGTAGCGGATGCTGCCCTCGCCTTCACTTTCGATGGGCGCGCCCAGCGCGTCGCGCAGGAAGGCGATGTCGCGGTAAAGCGTGGCCCGCGAACAGGCCAGTTCCTCCATCAGCCCCTTGATGGCCACCGGGTAGCGCGAGGTCTTGAGGCTGCGGTGCAGGGCGAGGATGCGCTCGTAGCGGTCCATGGAGTTGTCCGGATGGGTACCAGGGTAACGTTTAGCATGGCATTGGCGCTCCTTCCCTCCAAGCGCCTGGGATACCCGATGAAACACACCGCCACCCTCGCCCTCCTGCTGGCATCCCTGCTGGCCACCGGCACCGCCCAGGCCGACGCCCGCGCCGACCTGAAGGAGGCCTTCCTGAAGTTCATGAAGGTCAAGACCTTCAGGGCCACCATCACCAACCTCGACACCAACACCGAAGTGAGCAAGTTGGAGTTCGTCTTTCCCGACCGCTACTCGGTAACGCTCTCCAACGCCCCCGGTCGCCAGGTCATCATCGGCCGCACCATGCACATGACCATCGAGGGCCACACCTTCGCCGTGCCGCTGCCGCCAGAGGTTGACCCCAGCCAGTACCGCCACCCCAAAGCCATCGAGGAGCTGCAGGCAGGCATCAACGTCAAGCAGCTGGAAAATGCGCTGGTGGCGGGCGAGCCGTCCCTCGTCTACTACTTCCTGACCACCGTGGACGGCAAGGCGATGGAAACGCTGACCTATGTTTCAAAGAAAACCGGGCTGCCCATCCAGGTAGAAACCACGGGTGGCGTGGAAAAGGGCAAGTTCAGGTACCAGATCCGCTACAGCCAGTTCAACGACCCGAGCATCGAGATCAAGGTCCCGAACTAGGCAACGCTCGCGGTAAGCGCCCGCGCCCGGCACAATGCCGGGCATGCGGGAACCCGAACTGAAATTGCAGCAGCCGGTGGGCGACGAGGTCAAGCAGACCACGTGCTACATGTGCGCCTGCCGCTGCGGCATCAACGTGCACCTCAGCCAGGGCCGCATCCGCTACATCGAAGGCAACCCCGCGCACCCGGTGAACCGCGGCGTGCTGTGCGCGAAGGGTTCGGCCGGCATCATGCAGCACTACTCGCCGGCCCGGCTGGACAAGCCGCTGCTGCGGGTGGGCGAACGCGGCGAAGGCAAGTTCCGCGAGATCGAATGGGACGAGGCCCTGGCCCTGGCGGCCAAGTGGCTGGGCGACACCCGCGAACGCGACCCCAACCGCCTGGCGTTCTTCACGGGCCGCGACCAGTCCCAGGCGCTCACCGGCTGGTGGGCCCAGCAGTACGGCACCATCAACTACGCCGCCCACGGCGGCTTCTGTTCGGTGAACATGGCCGCCGGCGGGCTGTACACCCTGGGCGGCAGCTTCTGGGAGTTCGGCGAGCCCGACTGGGAGCATGCAAAATACCTGATGCTGTGGGGCGTGGCCGAAGACCACGACTCCAACCCGATCAAGCTCGGCCTGGGCCAGCTCAAGGGCCGCGGCGCCAAAGTGGTGGCGGTGAATCCGGTGCGCAGCGGCTACGGCGCCATCGCCGACGAATGGATCGGCATCCGGCCCGGCACCGACGGCCTGTTCGCGTTCGCGCTGATCCATGAACTGCTGGCCGCCGACAAGGTGGACCTGGACTACCTGGTGCGCTTCACCAATGCGCACTGGCTGGTGCGGCAAAACCCCGGCGGCGCCGACGACGGACTGTTCGCCCGCGACGCAGACGGCCGCGCGCTGTGCTGGGACCGCGCCGGCGCGGTCGGGCTGGCGGAAGGTACCGGCGTGTCGCCGGTCATCGTCGGCGAATTCGTATTGCCCGACGGTGGCCGCGCCGTGCCGGTGTTCCAGCTGCTGGCGCAGCGCTACCTCGACCCGCAGTACGCGCCCGACGCCGTGGCCGATCGCTGCGGCGTGCCGGCCGACACCATCCGCCGCATCGCCCGCGAGCTGGCCGCGGCCGCGTTCGACCAACCGGTGGTGATCGACCAGCCCTGGACCGACACGCACGGCCGCGTGCACGAAAAGATGGTGGGCCGGCCGGTGGCCTTCCACGCCATGCGCGGCATCAGCGCGCACAGCAACGGCTTCCACACCTGCCGCGCGCTGCACCTGCTGCAGCTGCTGCTGGGCGCGGTGGATACGCCGGGCAGCTTCCGCTACCAGCCGCCGTTCCCGCGCCCGATCCCGCCCGCCAACCGGCCCGGCAAGACCCGCCTGGCCAACGGCGCGCTGGACGCGCCGCCGCTGGGCTTCATCCACGGCCCCGAGGACCTGCTGGTGGATGCCGCGGGCGAGCCGCGCCGCCTGGACCACGCCTACTCCTGGCGCTACCCGCTGGCCGTGCACGGCATGCTGCACACGGTGATCCGCAACGCCTGGGCCGGCGACCCGCAGACGGTGGACGTGCTGTTCCTGTTCATGGCGAACATGAGCTGGAACTCGGCCATGAACACCGGCGAGACCATGCGCTGGCTGACCGACAAAGGCGAGGACGGCGAATACCGCATCCCGAAAATCATCTACTCGGACGCGTATTCGAGCGAGATGGTGGCCTACGCCGACCTGGTGCTGCCCGACACCACGTACCTTGAACGCTTCGACGCCATTTCGCTGCTGGACCGGCCGATCTCCGACGCCGACCGCGCCGCCGACGCCATCCGCCACCCGGTGCTGGACGCTGCCGTGCAGGGACGCACCCATGCCGCAGGCGCAGGACGCGCAGGAGCGGCGGCCGTGCAGCGCGAGGGCCGCGACGTGCGCGGCTTCCAGTCGGTGCTGCTGGACCTGGGCGCGCGCATCGGCCTGCCGGCGCTGCTGAAGGAAGACGGCACGCCGCGCTACGCCGACTACGCCGACTACATCGTCAACCACGAACGCGCGCCGGGCGTGGGCCTGCTGGCCGGCTGGCGCGGCGACGGAACGCAGCACGGCAAGGGCAGCCCGAACCCGCAACAGCTCGACCGCTACCGCGAGAACGGCGGCTTCTGGCACATGGATGTGCCCGCCGCGGGGCGCTACTTCAAGATGGCCAACCGCGACTACCTGCAGTGGTCGCAGGGCATGGGCTTCATCGCGCGTGCCGAGCCGGTGGTGCTGGAGCTGTATTCGGAAACGCTGCAGAAGTTCCGCCTGGCCGCCCAGGGGCATGGCCCGGTGCAGCCGCCGGCGGCCGAGCGCGAGCGCGTGGCGCGCTACTTCGACCCGCTGCCGATCTGGTACGAACCGTTCGAGGGCGCGCAGGTGGAAACCCATCGCTATCCGCTCAGCGCCGTCACCCAGCGCCCGCCGTTCATGTACCACGCCTGGGGTTCGCAGAACGCCTGGCTGCGGCAGATCACGGCGCGCAACTTCCTGTACCTGCATCCCGACACCGCGGCGCGCCACGGCCTGGCCGACGACGACTGGGTGCACGTGGATTCGCACCAGGGCCGGATCACGGTGCAGTGCCGCCTGGCCGGCAACGTGCAGCCCGACACGGTGTGGACCTGGAACGCCATCGGCAAGCGCCGCGGCGCCTGGAAACTGCACAAGGACGCCCCCGAAAGCCGCAAGGGTTTCCTGCTGAATCATTTGATCTCCGACATTCTGCCGCGCGAGGGCTATGCCAACGCCGACCCGGTGACCGGCCAGGCCGCCTGGTTCGACCTGCGCGTGGCCATCACCCGCGCCGAAGCGGGCGAAGACAGCCTGCCGCAGTTTGCAGCGGTGGATGCCGGCACACCCCCCACTACCCCGCTGCGCTACGGCGCCAGCTTCAGGAAAAGTTGACGATGGAACTGCAGGCCCTGCTTACCCTTGCGGTCCTGGCCGGCGCCGTGGCGCTGTTCATGACCGAGAAACTGCCGGTGGACGTGGTGGCCATGCTGGTGCTGGCCAGCCTGCTGGTGCTGGGCCTGGTGTCGCCGGCCGAAGCGCTGTCGGGCTTCAGCAGTGAAGCCACGATCACGGTGGCGGCGATGTTCGTGCTCAGCGCCGGCCTGGCGCATACCGGCGCCCTGCTGCCGATCGGCCGGATGTTTGGGCGCATCAAGCGGCCTTGGCTGTTCCTGGTGGTGCTGATGGCCGTGATCGGGCCAATTTCGGCCTTCGTCAACAACACCGCGGCCGTGGCGGTGTTCCTGCCGATGGTGCTGGCGGCCACGGCCGCCAACCGCATGTCGCCTTCGCAGCTGCTGATCCCGCTGTCGTACGCGGCGCAGATGGGCGGCGTGTGCACGCTGATCGGCACGTCCACCAACCTGCTGGTCAACTCCATGGCCAAGGACCTGGGCCATCCCGGCTTCGGCATCTTCGACTTCGCGCCGTTGGGCCTGATCGTGATGGGCGTGGGCTTCCTCTACATACTGGTTTTCCGGCGCTGGCTGCTGCCGCACCATCCGCCTTCGGCGCTCAGCGAAACCTACGAGCTGGGCAAGTACATCACCGAGCTGCGCGTGATGGAGAAGTCCCCGCTGATCGGCAAGTCGGTGGCGCAGGCGCAGCTGGCGGAGAAACACTCCGTATACGTGTTGGAGCTGCTGCGCGGCGAAGAAAAGCACTGGTCCCCGCGTGCCGAACTGCTGCGCGAGGGCGACGTGCTGCTGGTGCGCGGCGACTGGACCAAGCTCGAGGCATTGAAGGAGACCACGCGCCTGGAGCTGGACTCCGAATTCAAGCTCAAGGACAGCCAGTTCACCGGCGAAGACGGCGACGCCGCCCAGGTGCTGGCCGAGGTGATGGTGGCGCCGGGCGCACGCATGGTCGGGCAGACGCTCGCCCAGCTCGACTTCCAGTGGCATTACAACGCCACCGTGCTGGCCCTGCACCGCCGTGGCGAAGTGCTGCGCGACAAGATCAAGGACGTTCCGCTGAATGTCGGCGACGTGCTGTTGATGCTTTCGCCCCGGTCGGACCTGGACGTGATCAAGGCCAATGCCAACCTGGTGGTGCTCAACGAACGCGGTGAAGCCAAGCAGCCGCGGCGCAAAGCCCTGCTGGCGGTGGGCATCATGGTGGCTTCGGTGGCGGTGGCGGCGATGGGCATCCTGCCGATCGTGGCCTCGGCCATCCTGGGCGGCATTGCCCTGGTGGCCACGCGCTGCATCGGCAACGACCAGGCCTACCAGGCCATCGACTGGCGCGTGATCGTGCTGCTGGCCGGCGTGCTGCCGCTGGGCATCGCGATGCAGAAGTCCGGCTTGGCGCAGTTGGTCGCCGATTTCGGCGTGGACATGGTGGGCGGGTTCGGGCCGCTGGCCGTGCTGGCGGCCATTTACCTCATCACGGCGCTGCTGACCGAGATGATGAGCAACAACGCCGCCGCCGTGCTGATCACGCCGATCGCCTTCACCACCGCGGTGTCGATGGACGTCAGCCCGACGCCCTTCCTGGTGGCGGTGATGTTCGCGGCATCCACCGCGTTCGCGACGCCGGTGGGCTACCAGACCAACACCATGGTGTACAACGCCGGCAACTACCGGTTCGTGGACTTCATGAAGATGGGCATCCCGCTCAACCTGCTGTTCTGGGGGCTGGCGGTGTACCTGATACCGATATTCTTCCCGTTCTGATGACCGCCCTGCCGCCGCCGTCGAAGAAGAAGCTGGGTCTCGTCATCGACCTGGACACCTGCGTGGGCTGCCATGCCTGCGCGGTGTCGTGCAAGGAATGGAACGCCGGCGGCATCACCGGGCCGCTGACCGACGAAAACCCCTACGGCACCGACCCTTACGGCGTGTGGTTCAACCGCGTGCACAGCTACGAAGTGGCGGCCACCGCCGAACAGGCGGCCAGCACGCTGCATTTCCCGCGCAGCTGCCTGCACTGCGAAACGCCCGCGTGCGTCACCGTCTGCCCCACCGGCGCCAGCTACAAGCGCGCCGAGGACGGCATCGTGCTGGTGGACGAGGACAAGTGCATCGGCTGCAAGCTGTGCAGCTGGGCCTGCCCCTACGGCGCGCGCGAGTACAGCGCCGTGGAAGGCGTGATGAAGAAATGCACGCTGTGCGTGGACCGCATCTACAACGAAACCATCCCGGAAGTGTCGCGCCAGCCGGCCTGCGTGCAGGCCTGCCCGACCCGGGCGCGCCACTTTGGCGACCTGGGCGATCCCGAGTCCGCTGTTTCCAGGCTGGTGGCCGAACGCGGCGGCGTGGCGCTGATGCCCGAATTGGGCTATGCACCGGTGAACAGCTACCTGCCGATGCGCCCGCGCCGCGGCGGCGAGCAGGCACCCGCGCCCGCGCCCGCGGCACCGATTGAAAAACTCGATACCGCCGACCTCAACCCGCTGCTGCGCTGGCTGGACCGCGCGCTGAGCCGCTGACATGCATCCGGCCTTTTCCGTCATCTTGTTCACCACCGCCTCGGGGCTGGGCTACGGCCTGTGGTTCTGGCTGTCGCTGTCCCTGTTGGGTTCGCCGGGCGGTCTTTCGGCTTACACCTTGCACCTGGTGGGCTTGGCCGCCGGCTTCGTGCTGGTAAGCCTGGGCCTGCTCAGCTCCACCCTGCACCTGGGCAAGCCGCTGCGCGCCTGGCGCGCCTTCAGCCAGTGGCGCACCAGCTGGCTGTCGCGCGAGGGCGTGCTGGCGCTGGCCACCTACCTGCCGTTGGTCGCGCTGGTGGTCCTGCTGGTCTCGGGCATGGCGTTTTCCAAGCTGCTGGTGCCTGTGCTGCTGGTGCTGCTGGCCGCGCTTTCCATGGCTACCGTAGCGTGTACGGCGATGATCTACGCCTCGCTCAAGCCGATCCCGGCCTGGAGCCATGCGCTGGTGCTGCCCGCCTATCTGGGCTTTGCGCTGCTGACCGGCGGATTGGGCGCCCTGGCCCTGCTGGCCGCCGACCAGGCCCCGCATGAACTTCTGGTGCTGGCCGCGCTGATGCTGGCGATCGCCATGATGGTGCTCAAGCGCCGCTACTGGCGCGACATCGATCGCGGCGAGCTGCCGGTGACGCGCGCTTCGGCGCTGGGGCTGCCCGCCGACCGCGTGGCCACCGTGTTCGAACGTCCGCACACCGAAGCCAATTACCTCACCCGCGAAATGGGCTATGTGCTGGCGCGCAAACATGCGCTGAAGCTGCGCCGGCTGGCGCTGCTGCTGTTCGGCGGCTTGCCCGCGGCGGCGTGTGCGCTCACGCTGCTGCACCCGGGCTTCGCGCTTTCGGCGCTGTCGGTGGCGGCGGTTTCGGCGCTGCTGGGCGCGATGGTGGAGCGCTGGCTGTTCTTCGCCCAGGCCCGGCACGTGGTGATGCTTTACTACTAGAGGTCGAGCAGGGCGTCGGCGCCGCGGCTCACCAGCATGTCGGCCACCTGCTGGCCCAGCTTGTCGGGTTCGGACATCGGGCCGCTGGCATAGCCGCGTACCGTCTTGCCGTCGCTGGCGCGGCCGACCAGTCCTTCAAGCGACAGCTTGTCCTTGTTGAGCGTGGCGTAGGCGGCGATGGGCACCTGGCAGCTGCCGCCCAGGGTGCGCGTCATCGCCCGTTCGGCGCTGACGCAGGCGCGGGTGTGGGCGTGGTCGAGCGCCGACAGCAGCGCCAGCACCTCGGCCTGGCCCTGGCGGCATTCGATGGCGATGGCGCCCTGCGCGGCCGCGGGGATGAAGCGCGGCGCCGTGAGCGTTTCACGGATGCGTCCACCCAGGCCCAGTCGCTCGAGGCCGGCGCAGGCCAGCACGATGGCGTCGTAGTCGCCGGCGTCGAGCTTGGCCAGGCGCGTGTTGACGTTGCCGCGCAGGTCAACCAACTTGAGATCGGGGCGGTGCGCGCGCAGCAGCGACTGCCGGCGCAGCGACGACGTGCCCACCTTGGCGCCGAACGGCAGCTCTTCCAGCGCCTCGTACTTTACCGACACGAAAGCGTCGAACGGGTTGGCGCGCTCCAGCACGGCCGCCAGCTCGAACGGCCCGTCCAGCTCCATCGGCACGTCCTTGAGCGAATGCACGGCGGCATCGGCGCGGCCTTCCATCATGGCCACCTCGAGCTCTTTCAGGAAAAGTCCCTTGCCGCCCACTTCCGACAGCGGCCGGTCCTGCAGCTGGTCACCGCGCGTGGTCATGGGCACCAGCACTACGTCCAGGCCGGGGTGGGCTTCGCGCAGGCGCGCGGCGACGTGTTCGGTCTGCCAGAGAGCAAGCGCGCTTTCACGTGTGGCCAGTCGCAGGGTCGTCATGTCGGGATTCCTAAAGGTGCTTGAGGCGCTCGCGCAGCTGCGGCAGGCAGCGGCGGCTGACTTCCAGCGGCGTGCCGCCGTTGCGCAGGATGGCATGGACCTGTCCGTCGGGGGAACGGCGCAGCTCGGCGAACTCGGCCCAGGCCACCAGGCAGTTGCGGTGGATGCGAATGAAGCGTTCGCCGAATTCAGCCTCGAGCGACTTCAGCGATTCCTCCACGAGGTCTTCGCCGCGGCCGTGGTGCACCACGACGTATTTTTCCTCCGCCTGCAGGTAGCGGATGTCGTCCACCGGGATCAGGCGCAGGCAGCCGCGCAGCCGCGCGCTGAGATGGCTGCGGCGTCGGCCGCTGCCCTGGGCGGGCAGTACCGGGGGCGCCGGCTGCTGCTGCCCCAGGCGCTGGCGACGGGCGCGCTCGATCGCTTCGGCCAGGCGTTCGGGTCGCACGGGCTTGACCAGGTAGTCCACCGCCGCCGCTTCGAACGCCGCCAGTGCGTGCTGGTCGAACGCGGTGCAGAACACCACGGCCGGCGGCGAGGCCATGCCGGCCAGGTGCCGCGCGGCTTCCAGCCCGTCCATCACGGGCATGGCCACGTCCAGCAGCACCAAGTCCACGCCCAGGGACTCGGCCTTCTCGACCGCCTCGCGGCCGTTGCTCGCCTCGCCCGACAGCTCACAGCCGCCCAGGTCATGCAGCAGGGACGCCATGCGTTCGCGTGCCAGCGGTTCGTCGTCAACAATCAGTATCTTCATGGCATGGGCAACGAGATTTCGCAGAAGTAGTGGCCGTCCACCAGGCGGGCCGTCATCTTGGCGCCCGGACCGAAGTGGAAGGCCAGCCGCTGCGCGATGGACGCCTGGGCGTGGCCATTGCCGGCGCTGCTGCCGGCGTCGTTCATGCCTGCGTGCCGGCAGGGGTTGGTGATGCGCAGCTCCAGCCGATCACGCGCCACGCGGATGGACACCTCGATCTCGCCGCCCTCGGGCAGCGGCGCGATGCCGTGCACCACGGCGTTCTCAAGTAGCGGCTGCAGCACCAGCTTGGGCAGTCGGATGGCGGGCAGCGGCTCGGGCAGCTTCCAGGACACGCGCAGCCGGTCGCGAAGGCGTAGTTTCTCGATGGCCAGGTAGCGCCTGGCCAGTTCGATTTCCTGCTGCAGCGTGGCGTCGCCGTCGCCGGCGCCCAGCGCGGCGCGGAACAGGTCGGCCAGGTCTTCAAGCGCCCGCTCGGCGCTTACCGGGTCGGTGCGCACCAGGCTGGCGATGGAATTCATCGAATTGAACAGGAAGTGCGGGCGGATGCGCGCCTGCAGGGCGTCCACCGATGCTTTCGCGCGCGCCTGCACCTGCGCCTGCCACTGGTCGCGCACGTAGAAGTAGCGCAGCGCCACGCCGCCGATCAGGCCCGTAAGCACCATGCTGCTGGCAATGAATCCGCCGCCGGTGCCGGCCGCTTCCGCCTGCGGATCGCCGAACCCCAGAAACTGCAGCGACCACGCGCACAGCCCCGCCACCGCCATGGGCGCCGCCACCGCGACCGCGCGGCCAAGCCAGGGCCCCAGGCCATGGATCCGGGCTCGCAGCTTGCACAGCAGCACGGCCGACGCCAGCGCGACCCAGGCCGCATAGGCGGACACCGAAAGAAAATCTGGCACGCGCCAGCGATCGCCGCCCACCGGCGCCAGCGCAATCACCAGCACCACCAGCTGCGCCACGCCCAGCACGGCCACCAGCCGGTTGATGCTGCAAAGGTCGGGAAGCCAGGCGGGCTTGGGCGTGAGCATTGAGGGATTATGCGGCCAGCCTGCAAGGCTCAGGCAAGGAAGCGCTGCTGCAGCCAGTCGCCCAGGTCGTCAATTTCCGCCGCGCTGACGCTGTGCGGCATCGGATAGCTGCGCCAATCAATCGCCATGCCCAGGGCCAGCAGGGCGTCGCGGCTGCGCTCGCCCAGCGATTCGGGAACCACCGGATCGAGTTTGCCGTGCGCCATGGACACCGGCGTGGACAGCCCGGCGCGGGTGGCTTCGGGCGCCGTGGTCGCGGCCATGGGCAGGTAGGTGGACAGGGCGACGATGCCGCCCAGCGCCGCTTCGCGCCGCACCCCCGCCGCCAGGGCGATGGCGCCGCCCTGCGAAAAACCCGCCAGGATGATCCGCTCCGGCGGCACGCCGCGCTCGACTTCGCGCGCAATCAGCGCGTCGACCTGGGCGATGGATTCGCGCACGCCGGTTTCGTCGGCGCGCTGGTCGATATCGAAGTTGCGGATGTCGTACCAGGCGCGCATGCGGGCGCCGTTATTGATGGTGACCGCGCGCACCGGCGCGTGCGGGAACACGAAGCGCAGCTCGGGCCATCCGGGCCGCAGCAGCTGGGGCACGATCGGCGCGAAGTCATGGCCGTCGGCGCCCAGGCCGTGCAGCCACAGGATGCTCCAGCGCGGTTCGGGGCCGGTGGGGTGTTCGATGGTTTCAAGCAGGGTCATGGCCAATTGCGCTCCGGCGCCTGGGTGGGATCCGGGCGGCGGCGAGTCATGCACACGCTTTGGTCGAGCCCTGCCGGCATTCTAGCCAGCATTGCCGCATCGGGGCGGCGCACTGTCGCCCCTGGGCTGGGCTTACTTCACCAGGATCAGCTTGTCGTTGCGGGTGTGCTGCAGGCGATACACCTGGCCGCCGTGGTGGATCAGCACCTCGCGGGCGCCGCGCATCAGCTCACGGCTGTCGAACTGGGCCTGCGTCGAGGCCGGGCGGGACGCGGTGGCACGGGGCAAGCCGGGGGTGTTGGTCGGGGTCATGATCCTCAGGCCTCCTGTCGGTACGGGAGTTGATGATAATGATTCGCATTTGCAAGTCAAGCGGAGGGCCTGGCGCCGGGCTTCACCCCCGCGGAACGGCACCACCCGGGAGCAGGGTAAGAGGATGGACCCGGTTTGGCGTTCAATCAGATGCCGCTGGATCACGAAAGGGCTCAGGCCGGCTGCGACAGCAGCGGCTGGTTGCGGCGCAGCCACGCATTGGCCTGGCCATCCCAGGGCCAGATGCCTTCCACGGTGGGGTACACCAGCTGCCGCATGCGGAACGACGGGCCATCGTGCAGCCAGACGTTCCAGCCGAACAGAATCGTGTGCCAGGACGGATGCACGCTGCGCAGCTGGCAGTCCTGGTTGCTCAGGAAGCCGGAGATCGGCTGGTCGGTCTCGAACAGTGCGCCCTCGCGCAGCCGCTTGTAGTACATGTGCACGAGCCGATGCGCGACGGCGTGCGGCTGCCCGAAGACCACGATGTCGGGCGCGTACGAGGTGCGGCCGACGCCAGCCGAATACGTGTACGTGGGCAGGTCGCCCTCGGCCTGCACGTGGATGGACTGGCAGCCGTACTTGCCGAGGTCGGCGAGCAGCTGCTCCTGTTGCGCGTCCATCGCCATGGGAGTTTTTCCTGCATTTCCGGGGGCGCTAGGGTGTCACCGTCGGCCGTGGCGTGACAAGTGCGGAGCCAGGCGATGCCTGGTAGAACGCCCACTCGGCCATGCTTGCCGAGCACCCCACCAGCACCGGTACCGGTTTGCCGATGCCGACCGCTGCCCGCTTCGCGAGTCAAGACCCGGTGCGATGGCTAGCCCTCGCCCAGACGGAACTGCACCACCCGCGTGCTGGGCACGCTGCGGCTTCCGCTCTCGAAGCGCCACCGGCTGGCCGCCATCAGCGCGGCCTCATCGAAGATTCCCGGCGGGTCCGCGGACACGACGCGCGGCGCAGCCACGCTGCCGTCGGGCTGGATGGTGAACTGCACGGTGACCTGGCCCTCGAGTTTGCGGCGCAAGGCCGTCAGCGGGTAGCGCGGGCTCGGGGCACTGAGCAGGCTCGGTGTGGCGGTGGCGGCCGTCGGTGGCGGCACGGTGGCGGGCGCCGCAGCGGCCACCACGGGCGGCGCGGGCCTGGCGGTGGCCGGGCGGACTGCCGCCGGCGCAGCGTCAGCCGCTGCCTGCCGCGGCGCGGCAGGACTTGCAACGGCCGCAGGCTCGGGCACTGGCGCCAGCGCCGCGCGCGATGCCAGGCCGGCGGCCTGTTCATCGCGTTCGGCCTGCCGGGCCGCTTCGTCGCGCTCGACTTTCGCCACCGCTTCGGCGGCGGCTTGGACGGCGGAGGCATTCGCCGCGGCGAGGCTGTCGGCCAGGCGCCGCAGTGACGGCGCCTGCGGATCGGCGCGCTCGAGCAGGCGCAGCAGGCGGCTTGCCTCGTCCAGGTCCTGGCGGGCGACGGCCTGCTCGATGCCGATCACCGCATAGGGCAGCAGTTCCAGCAGCGCCGTGGCGAGGTTGGCGTCGTCCGGGCGAATGTCCCGCAGCGCGAGGTAGTGGTCCAGCGCGCTGTTGCCGGCCGGTGCGTAGAAGCGCTGGTCGGCCAGCGCCTTGCCGGCCGCGGCACGCAGGCCGGCTTCGTCGGTGATGGGCGCAGCGATGGGCGCGGCGGCCAGGGACGTACCTGACGTCACCGGCGCCTGCGGCGCTTCATCCGAACAGGCCGCAAGCAACCCGAGCAACATCGCGGCAGACAGCGCGCGGCGCGTGTTTGAAAACATGTCCGGCATCCCGTTGCTCAAGGAGTGCAGGCTAGCGCCGCGACGTGACGGGATTGCGGCAACGGCGAAAGTGGTGGCCCACCAGCAACCGAATTGGCGCTTTACCGTGTTGTTTTATATGTCTTTGTTTGAGAGAACTTGCTGCACTTACTCGCAATCGTACTCACTTCCGGAGACGCTGGCCGTTTCGAAGAAAGAGGCAGGGAGCGGCTGAGCGCCCCCTGCCATAGCTAATTACTCTTCCTGCTTCTTCAGCCGCGGCCGTCCCAGGCCGCTGTGCTTGGCGCTGGGAAGCTTCGACTTGCCGAACGTCTTCGCGGGGCTCGGAAGGGCCAGCTTAACCAGCTCATCGAGCTTGGTCAGGTAGGCGGCCGCCAAGCGCAGACCATCACGCAATTCAGTATCCGAGTGCGAAATCATCCCAATGCCCAGCTTCCAGTACTCCTGCTTGTTCGCATTGCAGTTGTAGTACAGCCCCAGGCCTCGCGTCACCAGATGCTGCCAGTGCTCGCCGATCGCCTGGCCCAGCTGGATGTCCCGGCAAGCCTTCTGCCCATCATAAAGAGCCAGCAGGTGGACGTGGTAGCCCTTGTCCGGCCCCAGCTCGAGTTTCCATGCGTAGGCCAGCAGCCCCATCTTGCCGTGCTTCTGCCGCAAGTACTTCAACATCGTGCGGAGGTAAGCCCTCGCTTGATTAGCATCGGGGATGTAGTTCAGCGAGCCACCGAACAACTGGCTGCGGACGAACCCCAAGTCAACGCGAACAGCCAGCACCTTTGAGCTTGTCTCGAACAGGCTGTCGATCAGTTCCATCAAGGAAGCAAAGTTCTTGCGGCTCCCCCGGTTGTGAAGCGCCACGGCCCCCTTGTAGCCATCACTCTTGGCCAGCAACTGCAGCCCACGTATCTCGGTCTCGAGCATTTCGTTGGGCGGCCGGAAGCCGTCCCAGGCAAAGCGCGACGCATCCAGATGCTGAGAAAACGCGACGAACGCTGGACTGAACGCGTGCCCGGGGAAACTGCGGCGGATTCCATCGGAGTCAATCCCCAGCAGATCGAGGTACGTCGCTCCCAGTGGAGTGGCCAGCAGTTCTCCAGACTCACAGGAAAAGAATGGAGCGCTGCCGCCTTTCGACAACTGCCCCATGAACTCGCTGACCAGTTTCAAATCTCGGAGATAGGTGGCTCCATCAGTAATCAGGCGTGTAGTGCAATCTGGCCCTACCACCATCGCCTTTTGAAGTACTGCTTTAAGGTTGATGCTGTTTTTAGTGCGCATACGGATCCTTCAGGCTGCGCCATTAGCGCAACACTCGTTAGGTAATCAGACAAGCAATAACAAAGACTCCTAAATGACAAACAGCCACGAGCGCCCTAAATGCGGGGGCTGGGCAAGGAATCGGACTCTTAAAGGCCGCGCTGGGCAGGCCAGTTGTACGAAAACTTGGTGTTTGTGATTAGTCGTCTGTGGGGGTATTCACCACTCCGCTACGCTGAAGGATCCAACTTTCAACCTGGGACTCCAGAAATCCAACACTGCCGCCGTTGGCAATCTTGAATGAGCGCGGGAACGATGGATCTGCCCGCTTAGAGTTCCCAATGAGCTCGTAGATTGTCGACCGACTGAGGCCGACCCGAGCTTGTACCTCTTTAAGCCTCAACACCGCCGCTCGATGAGCGGGGCCAATGTTCACTTCACATCTCCACTGTCGCGGCCAACTGCCGCAGCTCTACTAAACGCTTTTCTGGTCAATATAGAAAGTGACCTTCGCCATCCCATTGTTCCAATTTTGGATCAACGAACCAATGGGCCGACAGTTCTCGACGTAACTCATCCAGTTCATTCACCAAGTTTCAGGCAAAAGGAACCAGCCCTCCACGTCTGTGGAAGGCTGGAGTCGATCAACGGTGGCTCATGGCGAGGTACGACCCGAGCACCGCCCCTACCAGTAGAACAACGGCAAAGGCAGTCAGGCACTCCATCACAGGCGTTTCGTTTTGCATCTCTCTCTCCTTGTGGCGCTGAGGGCGTCAGCTGCGCAAGCGGTTGACCGCTCTCCTAGGTGGTATACGTCTGAAACTAGTTGGGATCACATAGCGAGAGGATTCGAATGCACCACAACGAGGCGGCGCTCAGGAAGCTGGTCATGGAGTGGGAGGTTGCGCTGAAGGGCGAGCGTGCAGCCATGAGAAATTTCGATGGCGTCAGCAGGTCTCGGGACAGCTTGCGGCGGTCGCTAGTCCAGGAGCAAGGCATGACCCCCGAAAGGGCCACTGAGACTGAGAACGCAATATTCGCTGAGGCATCGGCCAACTACTCAATCGCGCTAGACAGCCGCGCGAAGATCGACCTTGAGATACTGAAGGCCACCAACCACGAGCCGGCGGCAATGGCGCTTGCGGCACTTCTGAAGCGAGAGGCCTTGGAAAGACTGGCCGCAGGGATGCTGCCGGCGGTAACCCTTTAGACCATTCCCCGGCAAACCCAGGGCGCTAACTCGTGTTGCTCCACCGCGGCCCATCCACCCGCTCATGCTCAAGCACGACGAACGGGGCGCCGACGGCCTCCTGGAGCGAATCATGCAGAACCCAGACCGGTGCGCCGTTTAGTAGTGCATGGACCAGCCGGCGTGAGATCAGGCGTCCTGGCCCGCCAACCGGGTCTGGGTCCCTGACCTCCCGGTAAAGAGCGTGGGCGATCAGCACCCGATCGGGGTGGCCGATCACTCGGAGCTTGAGTCGATAGCGAGTTCCGCAGATGGGCATGCGGTGAGCCTCACACGCGGCTAGCTCACGGAGTGAGATCGTCACTCAACTCGAGGAAGTGCCCGCCCCACGCTGAGCAGCGTATAGCTTTGAACGTCTTGCTCGGTGTTTGGATTGTGCATTCGGTTCAGAAGCACTTTGAACTCTGATTTCTGTCCAAGGTGTAGCTCTTGGACGGCAGGATACAATTCACGCGGATACTTGGCTGCGATCTTGTCACCCTCGCTTGTTCGAAGGGTAATCCGTCCGCTGGCGCTTAGAAGCTCGACCTCAGCGAAAACCATCAGAACCTCTGGTGGAACCTCCGCTAGCTGCGCGAGTCTGTACCTTAGTTCGGCCACCCTATATGGAGATGCAGTCCATCGATGTTCCACATCAGAGGGATCGGTCCAAGCAAGCTCAACGCTGCACTTCTCTGCCTCAAGCTCCGTCAACAGCTTCCCAACCTGCTGCGATGCTTTCGGCCCTACGCTCAATGCACTCGCGGCCAGCCCCGCCGCATCCGAATGCAGGAGCTGGAAAGTTGCTTTTAGGCTGGATTCCAAGAGCGAATCCCCGACCAGATCAGGTGTCACATTTCCGGTTATCACCAACTGCGTTGACCCAGCCACCACGTCGGCTAGTCTCAAATCCAAGATGCTTTGCAGCTCGCCAGACGACCGCTTCTCATCTATCCCGTGCTGCAGCTTGTAGGAAATCGCCTCCATCGCGCGGCTAAAGCGGTCCGAAAGCCTGGACAGAAGAACAAGCGGGATGGCCCCCGCATTAAGGCGAGGACCAATCAATCGAAGAGTAACGAGCTCCTTGGCGCGCTCAGCCTTGGCCAGATAGAGGTCATGCTGCAGCTCTGCCAGGTGTGCGCGCATGGATTCAGCGGCGAGACCTGCAAACGGCGTAGATGGCTCAGCCACCAGGCTGCCTTGCGGCACCAGCGCACTGGCCTTCTCGATCTGCTGCTCCAGCCATGCGATCTTGTTCATAGAGTCGCCAAGATTAGCCCTTTCGGGGTCTGCGCGTCATGGCAAAAACCGAACAACCCGCGCCAATAGGCTAGATTGTTGGTGTCGGCAGGATCCACGAAGTACGCATCACATTGGAAAATTGCCTTGGCTCCCCGAGTCGTCCCGAACAACTGATCCAGTCGCCCCGCGTTGGCGAGAAACTGAGGCAAACAGCCGGGATCGGGCACCCAGATAAGGTCTATGTCGCTGGGGTCCGGCTTGTCCGTTACGAATGAGCCATCGATCCAGAGTTGCCCCGAAAGCCCGTAGCCCCTTAGCTCCGTTAGGAACGCGTGCAACTGACTGGCCAGCGCCCCACGCGACGACGATGTGGGAAAGGGGGCAACGCAAAGCGCCTCCAAGCCCGCCCAGTCGAGCGCGTGAAAACCGGCTGGCAGGAGCGGGAGGAAGTCCTTTTTCGACATGGGGGCCCCGGATGCTTATAGCGCCAACGCATCTAGCGGCCCGTTCCGGCCAATCCCTCGGCCCCCTTACTTGAACCGCGCTCCCAGCTTGAGCCCTAGGGGCGCGACGAACGCAGAGGGTTGCCACACCAACCGTTCGACCGGGGATTACCACTGCCACGGCAAGAAGGCGGACGCCCGGCCGGCACCGCCGCCCGCGGCCTTGTACGGGGCACGGCCGGCCAGAGCCAGCTCGACTACCCGATACGCCAATTGCACCGAGGCCCGTCAGGCTGGGGCGGCGCCTGTGAGGCGGGGCGATCCCGGATACGGGAAGCACTTGGATCGGGATGGCGATGGAGTCGGGTGCGAGTAGAGTCGCCAATGGTTAACGACTCTTGCCCAGGCACCGTGCCGCGGC
Source organism: Arenimonas sp. (assembly GCF_019459675.1). Classification (GTDB taxonomy): domain Bacteria; phylum Pseudomonadota; class Gammaproteobacteria; order Xanthomonadales; family Xanthomonadaceae; genus Arenimonas. Next base: position 15,273 of record NZ_JAIBFH010000078.1, on the reverse strand, counting down.
AGAGATGGGATCTAGACAGCGGCAATGAGACGGAGTGAATGATGAATAACAAGCTTCTGAAGGTGTTGGTGGTCGGGCTGGTGATGTGTGGCATCACAACCGATGCGAGCGCAGAAAGCCTGACGGTCGAAAAGCTGGAGGCCATGTGCGCCGGCCTCAGCTCGGCAGGGGTCATCAACGGGAATCAGGGCGCCTGCATCCTGTACGTCAACGGCTTTGTGGATGGTTATTACGCGAATGCCTGGGCGCTCGATTACGACCCACTTTGCGTTCCGGCGGGCGTGACCAATCTCCAGATGGCACGGGTATTTCTGAAGTGGGCGGGCGACAACCCCAACCAAGGCCATGCCGCAGCGGGCACTGGATTCCTCAACGCACTCGTTGCTGCCTATCCCTGCCCGCCTCCTCCGAAGGCATGATCGGCAACGTACGCACCGGCCTACCTGCTTGGGCGTTCCCTCAGTAGACGGGACAGCTCGCGCAACATCGCCCGGGCTCCCCCCTTCCAAGCGTTCCGGCTAGCCGCGGCCTTTCCGCTTGCCGTCCTGGGCCCCGTGGACCGCGACCACGGCTGCCACCTCTTGATCGCCTCGGCCTGTCGCGCCTTGCGCTCGGGCGTCCATCCGTTGCTCATGTCCAACCTCCAAAAGTTCGTTCTGCCCGATTTCGGTTTTTGCCGCATGCGCGGGCTCTGCCGTCACCCCGTTGTTCACCTGCTGCGGGCCATTGGCGAAGTTCGCCTGGCGGGCGTAGACGATCGGCGGGTTCTTGATGTTGGCCAAGGTCTCTAGCGTGGCCCGGGACTGTGCCTGGGCCTTGAGCGCCAGCCGCAGGTACTTGTCCATGGCGTCGACGTGCTGCCCCATGTTCAATGACGCTTGCACGGCCAGCCGGTTGAAGATCGCATCGAGGGTGTGAGCCTGCGACACCAGCATGGACTCCGCTTGGGACAGGTCCCCAGACCTTACGTCGCTGCAGTGACCCGCCAGATTCTCGATCAGGCGCCCGAGGGGAAGTGTCTCGAGACCGAAGGGCCGGTAGGCATCGGTCGTGACCGCCGCCCCGACGTTTGGATTGAGCATCAGGCGGGCCGCAGCCGCCGGCATGTCTTCGCCTTCCCTCAGCTCCACGAGAAGCGGCTTCTTCACCTCGACCCGATTCGGGTCCGCCGCCTTGATTTGAGCTTTGACGGCCTTACTCCTACCCTTGGGGAAAGCGGACATGGGGACCTCGGTGGACTGGGCAAAGGTACGGCTGATCTGGCTGGGGATGGTGATGGCGGGCGGGGCGATCATCGCTACCAAGCCCGAGCCGTCGGCCATGCTATTGCCGGCCCTGATCGCCACTCCCATCCTGGCGCTGGTGGCCGTCGCGTACGTCTGGATAGACGGCCTGCTTGCCCGCTATAACGCCCGCAAGGAAGCCAGCAAGGGACGCAGCCTGCCGTGACTGGGGTGGCAGCTTCGACAGCTCGATGAGCGCCCTGCGGCCATCTGCATTGAGCATCACGTTCGCGATCTTCCTCAGGCCAAGCGCCTCTCCACCTGTGGACGCCAGCGCTTCGACGCTGCGCTGTTTGACCGACGCCAGGAAGCTCTGGACCTCCATGTACGGGCCGGTGCCACTCGGGTTCGAACCGAACCGATCCCCGAGCCGCCGGGCGACCTTGAAGGCGTCGTCGATCTGGCTCATCTCCTCCGCGCTATACAGCTCCCGAAGCTGGGCCAGCCGTGCCGGCTTGTCGCCTCCCAGCGTCCGCAGGAACGTCCCGGCGTTGAAGGCGACCTGTCGGGGGCCCGCGCTCGCTGGAAGTGTCTGAGCGGCGTCCAGGGCGTTCTGAACCAGCAGGCGCTTGTACTGCTGCCAAGCCTCGGGGTCCGCGCCCTCCATGTACTGGCGAACCATGCGGATCTCGGTGGGCGCCATCGAGCCCAACCGGGTCACGACTTGCTCCGGAGCCAAGGTGTTGAACCAGTCCTCGCCGTCGACCTGGACATCCTTGCCGAACAGGCGCGCCACTGGATGTGCGCGCAGGCCATCTGCAAGCTGGGAGTAGCGCCGGTAGTTGGCATTGGCCTCCCGAAGCGCCGCGGCAATTCCCGGGGCCTGCACCTGGCCTTGGAAGTAGTTGGCGGGGACGATGCCTGCCCCAGCGTTTCCGGCCAGTCGTGAAGCGGAGGTGTCCAGGTCGTCCGACATGGCCGCATATAGCCTCTTAGCCACGCGCTGGTTCACGGTGCGGTCGATGTCATCGAATACTGTCCCCTGCCCCTGGCTGGCCCTGCCGAAGTAACTGCGCTGGCGCTGGAACTGGCCGAGCGTGTGCTGGCCCGTGAGCCGCCCCCGCATGGCCTTGGCTTGGGCCACGATGCGATCGGCCTCGGGCGTCGCCACGCTGCTGTATTCGTCGATGAGGTCATCGAGGGTCGTCCGCGTGCTGCTGTAGTCCACGAACTGACGGTCGCCCAGCACGCGCTCAATCGGTCCGAACTGCTGGCCGGCGACTTCTTCCCGACGCTTGAGAATCCGCGCAACCGACGTCTTTGCCGCAAGCTGGATTCGCTCACCCACTTGGGCGGTGCCGGCAGGGGTCGGGACCAAGCCGTCCATGGCTCGATTGATGAACCTCACCGCGTCTTCGGCGATTTTCTCATCGGCCTGCATGGCGATGTCTGACGAGAAGACGGACTGCCGGCTCATGTTCTCAAGGGCGGTCTGGACGCGAGACCCCGAGACTTGGCCTGGCGTCATGCGAACACCGGTGCGCTCGGCCAGCTCTTCGCCTGCCTGCGCATAGCCCGATCGGTTGGCTCCGCGGTTCGCCGCGTTGGCTACCTGAGCCAGCGCGTTTGGCGCGTACCCAAGTCGTTCAAGAGTCGCCATGCCCCCACGCAACAACCCGGCAGTTCCGGCTCCGGCGGTTCCACCAATGAGCACCTGGTTGAACTTGGCAGGTCCGAAATCACCCTCTGTAACGGGCTGCACCCCTGCGCCGGTGGCACCACCAACGAATGCACTCCTGAGGTATCCAGGCAGTGAAGCGCCCTTCGCAGGCAAAGACGCAACAGCAAGCGGCGCCGTGGCTAGCACCTCGCCCGTGAACTGCCCGACGTTGCCCGCCAGGCTTTGCCCCGCTTCCGAGTTGGCGAATGCATCCGCCGAAGCCTTGGCTTGGTCATCTACGGACTGGCGGACCATGGCCGTGTAGTTCGGCACCCCAGTCAGCTCGCTTGCAAACTCCCCAGCGCGCAAATGGGGTGCGCGCATTGCCAGCTGCGCACCGCCCTGTGCCGTGGCTTCCAGCCCCCGATACAACCCCTTTCCGGCATTGCTCAGATCCCCCCCAAGCATCTGCCACTGGGTTCGATCGTCGGTCTGCATCCCGGGATCCGGGGCCCGAAGTGGGTCCAATGGAACCGGTGCCAGCGAAACCAAACCCCGACGGCGGGCCTCGGCCAGCACCTCACGCTTTGAGTCAGGAAGGATGCCCCTGCGTTCCGCCTCAATCAGCACGTCGAGTTTCTCAGCCATCAGAGTCCAAGCTCCCTGAGCAGTTCATCATCGGATAGATCCTGCGGAGTTCTGCTGCCATCCCGGACCGTGGTGGCGTTGATGACGGCATCGGGGTTGTAGCCCTGCGACTTCCAGACCGAGGCCTTGCGGTCGAGCGCGCGGCGCACTATCTCGCCCTGCTTACCCAGGTTGTTGGCCACGATGGTCGGGTCCATGTTGGGGGTAATGTCGGCGGCCTCGAACGCGGCTTGCTCGGTGGCGGTCAGCGCCGCGCCGAACAGCTCGTTGCGCACCACGTTCTTGAGTCGGTCGTACTGCTGCCACCAATCGGCCTGCCCCTGCGTGGCAAGGCCCAGCCGCTCGCCGCCAAGGCGACCGGCCATGTTTTCCAAGGTTCCTCCGGCCACGTTGCCCGCGAACTCGGGCTTGAAGCTGCCTACGAGGTCGGTGATCGTGGTGAGCTTCTCGGCGTCCTTGCTGAGATCGTTCACGACGTTGGCGGGCAGTGCCCGGCCGCCGTTGGCGTCCCGTTCGGTCGGGCTGAAGGTCTTGACCAGCGTGCCGTCCGGCTTGCGCTGAACAACGGACCCCGCGGGGAAGCCAGCCTGGTTCACCTCTGCGGGCGTGAGCGTGACGACCAGGCCTCCGTCGGGCTTGTCAGCGGGGCCGCCGGGCATCGGAATCAGCCGCGAGCCATCCGGGGCCATCTGATAGCCGCTCGGGACCGGCGGCCCCTTGGGCGGCGTGTAGCCAAACTGGCTGGATGACGGCTGCTGGGGAAGATTCGACTGGGCGGTCTGGTTACCGCCCAGCCCCGGGTTTGCCACCGTGAAGTCGCCGTTTCCCGAAGCCATCTGCTGCCGCAGCTGCGCCTTGACGTTCTCGGGCAGCGGGCCCTCTGTCTGCTCAAGCCGGGCGATCGCCTGCTCAATGCTGGGCTCCTGCAGCGGGCCCGTCCCGGCCGAGGTCTGGCCATTGGAAGCCGGTAGCGTCGTGCTGGCCGGCATCGGCTGTCCGTTGCTGGGCGCCGGTAGCGGCATCACCTGGCGGGTGCGCGGGTCGAACATCATTTTCTGTGCACCCCCGCGGCCATCGGGGATGTCGACCAGTTGTGCATTCACGGGCACCTCGGGGCCCTGGTAGATCACCCGGCCCGTCTGCGGGTCGATGAGCGAATTGCCAACTACCTTGCCGTCGCGGCCCTGTTCGCCGGGAAGCATGGACAGCTTCGCGCCCAGCTGCGCCCAGCCTTCGTCCAGGTCTGGAGTCCATTCGGTGGGCGGCGCCTTGCCGGGAACGAGTTTCGCCAGGAATGGTGCGCCGGCCCGAAGTGCGGCGCTCACGCGCGCCGGGTTGCCGCTGGCGCGAGCCTCTTCGACGTAGCGGTAAAAGCCCTGCAGGCGGCGCAACTGCACATCGCCCGCCTCTTGGTAGCCTTGTGCGGCGCGCGGGTCGATGGCCGCAGCCTGGTTATAGGCGTCCGGGTCGCCGTCGATGACCTTCGGGGCCAGTGTGCGCAGCTGATTCTCGCGGCCTTCCTGCTCGCGCTGCAGGCGCTGCTGTGTTCCGAATTGGTAGCCCTGTTGCAGGGAAGCCAACATGTTCGGTTTGTCGATCGCCTGGTTCACGTCAAAAAAAGCCATCAGTTCTCTCCCCCGTTGACGGCAGCGGCCTTGGCCGCGGCTTCTGATTCGGCTGCGTTGGCCTCCGCCTGCAACGCGTCGAGCTCGGAAAGGAACTCTTCAAAAAGGCTATTCATTGCGACTCCTGCGTGTTGGCTACTCTCAACAAACATCATAGGTTCCCGATTTCTTGGCCCTACTCGATGGAAATCCCAAGTCGAATGCCGAGCCGTCCAATCTGGGCCAACGCAATGCGCCGAACGGTCAGCAGGGTCGCGTAGCGCATACCCAAGTCCTTGGCGATACCGCGCAAGGGCGTCCTCGGCTTCAACCCTTCCGATTGCGCAGCCGCGAGAATGGTCCCGATGACGATGGCACCGGAGGAGACCTTCTTGCCCAGGCCCGAGACGATTACGGCGTTGCGTACAGATCGAATCAGCAGCTCCGGGCGTGAGGCGGGCGGCAGCCCCAGCACCCGCCGGGACTCGCACCGCTGCCAGAGCAACCGTTCGGCGCCGCCCAGGATCGGAGGAGGCAATTGGATGATCTGGTCGTAGAGCGCCGGGTCATCGTGGCCAAGGTCTGGCTCGCCAAGGTCCTCGCCGTACTCCGGATCGAAAGCGATGGCGATCTGGGCGTCCCGGTCAGCGTTAGGGTCGGCAGTCGGGAGGGCAGTCATCAGCCTTCCTTCCTGGCGCGGTAGGCGGCTGCGTGGGTTTGCGTGGGTTTGAAGGGAGGCAACTCACGCGAACCCCCACAAACATCCGCACCCTCATGCGCTGCTCTAAGCGCATAGGGGTGTGGGGAACTAACGCACGCACGATCTGGCTGCGTGGGTTCCATGCCTGGCGTAATCGCCAGCACCTTCCGCAGGTTCCGGGATGCCGTCCTGATCTCGATGGTCCGGACCCGACCCGAGGCGGTGAGTTGCCCCAGCGCATTCCAGAAGGCGGACCGACCGCGCGGCCCCTTGAGTCGGTCGGGGAGCTCATGGAACGTGGAAAGGACGCTGTGGGTGTTGGTCGGGCCTGTCCGCGCGACACCGATTTCCACTCCTCCCTCGGAAGCCGCCTGCAAGGCCCCTAGAAGCGCGCTGGCGTCGTCCAGAGCCGCCTGCCCTTCCCGAGCCTGCGCCGGCACTAAGACGCCGTTCTCGGTCCACGTGAGAGGGATAGGGTCGGCCTTGCGTCCCAGGTTCAGTTTCTCCGGAGTCAGGGTGATTGCGCCGTTGTCATCGATTAGCGCCAACCGGGATCGTGCGGAGTTGTGCCAGGCGGTACTACCCGAGAACGTGTTGCCGTTACCGCCAAACCGGGCCGCCTGTTTGTCGATGTGCGCGAGCAGGAGCACGCCGGCATCGTGCTCGCGGGCCACGTCGCCCAAGCCGCGCATGAATGCGCGCACCAAGCGACGGTCGTTCTCGTTGCCGTCGTAGGCGTCCGAGGCGTTGTCGATCACGATCAGGCGGCATCCGGCAGCGTGCGCCCGGATCTCCTGCAGTACCGAGGTAAAGACCAAGCGCCGCATGCCCATGTCACTGAACTCTTGAGCGATCACGCCATCCCCCGCCGTGCCATCCACGGCCCTGAGACGCCGGCTCACCTTGTCGGCGTCCAGCCCGTACGCCTGGATGATGTTCTTGAGGCGGTAGCGCACCACCTCGCCGGGGTCTTCCAGGCTCACGAAGAGTGCTGGGCCGTCTTGGAACCGGTGCCCGGCCCAGGTCATGGCGCCCGCGGCGTGGTGGGCCGCGAGGGTGAGCGCCAGGATGGATTTGCCGGCCCCGCCGTGGCCCCCGAGCAGCGTCACCACCCGCGTGGGTACGAGTCCCTCGATGGTGAATGGGGGGGCGGGCACGGCCGCGGTGGCGATGTTGGCCAGGTCGATCGGGACGAGCGCCTGCAGAGCCGCCTTTGCCTGTTCTTCAATGGTCATCGCGGCAAGGCCTCCGCTTCAGGGAGGCCACGCAGGACCGCGCGGGCCAGCTTGATCCGCAGGCGTGACTCTTCGCGCTGATCCATGGGGCGAGCGCGGTGCTCAAGGAGAGTGTTGGCCGCCAGGTCGATCCGCTCGATCGCAATCGCGAGCCGGCCTTCGTCCTCTGCGGACAAGGCCTGGCCGCCGGCGATCTGCTGAGCGGCGATCAGGGTGATCTTCGATTCGAGCGCCAGGAGGTCGAGGGCGGCATCACGGGATACCTCTCGAATGGAACGCTGGGCCTGCAGCCGCTGCTCCTTCCCGTCGACCCAATGGCGGGGCGGGAACAGGTCGGACCAGGTCAGGCCCACCGCCGCCAGGACATCACCTGCCGTACACCCGGCGAAGCAATGGACCAGGACGCGGTCCGACACTTCCGACACGCTCAGGGACGGCCCCTGGTCCTTGTGCGCCGGGCAGCGGGCCGTCCACCCCTTTCCGCTGGTGCGTACAAGTTCCAGCCTGTCGAGCAAAGCTTGGGCCGTAACGCTTCCGACGTGATACGCGGGGGCGAGGCTCATGCGGCGTCCGGACCGCCGGCCGCATGGTCGTGGGCCGCCCGCCTGCCCTCGTCCTCACGCACCAGAGCGAGGCGGAGGCGCATTAGCATGGCCGTGAGCCCGCCAAGCTCACGAAGTAATGCGTCAACGTCAGTGACCATCGGAGCTTCGTAGATCGCCTCCAGACGCTCCTGGACCACGTCAGCGATCGCGGGCAGCGGTTGGGTGAGCTCTGTGGAGGTGGGCGCGTACAGCGCCGCCTGGAGCCTCGCTGCGGCGTTCAAGCAGCACCTCCCGGCCAGCGGGCGGGATGGCGAACCACCCATGCCTTTGCGCAGGCAATAGCCCTGCTAGCGAACGACACCCATGCAGCGCTAAGATGAAGCACGCAATGGCTGAGCAGGCCTTTGTCGACCCTTCGACGCCCGCCAGCGTCGAGGGGTTTTTTATGCGTGGCCCTCATGCGACTGCCTTGGGCGAGTTCGCCTCGATAAGGGCGCGGATGTCCTCCGCTCGCCAGGCAGTAATGCGAGCTCCGAGCGCACGGGTTGGCTGGGGATACCGCCCAGCCTTCACACCAGCCCACCAGGTCGAGGCGCTGACGGGGATGATCGCCGGTGTGCCCGGGTCGTTCCCGGTGGGAGCCCGGCCGATGATGTCGCGAAGACGAAGAAAGCCGGTTTCAGGGATGGTTGCAGCGGTACGCATCTAATCGTCCTCCTCCGCGCTGGATTGCGCGGCCTTGGACAATCGTCGGGGCGACCAAAGAAACTGTAGGAGCCACAGTTTCCTATTTCTGCAGCGCCTCAGGCCGGCTTGTCACCCAGCACCTTGCGGATGTACTGCGCGGTCGCCCCGGTCTTCCTAGCAATGGTCCGAACCTTTGCTGCCTCGGGCCCCGTGTAGTTCCGAGCCGCGTCCAGGATCGCGGCCCGCTTCGACTCAGCGCCGCGGCGGGCGGCTTTGCTCTTCTCTGCGCCCTTGCGTCCCCCGATCGTCTGGGCGATGCCGCGCTCGGCATACTTCTCCAGAACCTGCGTGTGGGCACCAGCGAGGACATAGGAGCGCAACATTCTTCCTGCCGACTCGTATTCGCCGGAAAATGCTTTTCGGAATGCGGACTCGAGGCCAGCGTTCTTCATGTTTTCCGAGTCGATCTGTGAGGAGGCCTCAACAACAGATGCGGCCCAATCCTCCGGAATCTGGTCTATCGGTATGCCCGCCTTTTCGGCCTGATACCCCAACCAGGTCACGGCCAGCCAGCGACCAAGTTCCTCGTCTGAGTTGTCCAGATCAATTTGAGAGAGGGGTTCCATGCCCATGCGCGCACCTCTGCGCCCTTCAATGAGAGCCGCGCCAGCCGGGGAAGGTGCCCGGTGTTCGGGGATCAGCCTAGGCGCGGTTTGAACTGTTATGGCGTGAGCTTTTTCAACTGGCGAAGCGATTCCCCCGCCATCCTCAGAAGCCGCGCAGATTCATCCTCGCCCGGTACAATTCGACGCGAGTGGATACTGGCCTCAACTCTGCCACGGGCCTCGTCGACTGAGAGGCCGTCGCAGCTTCTGAAGTGTTTGAAAACGTGGTGGTCGAGGTCGGTCCAGTCTTTCCCAGCACCGGGGAACGGGATCAGTTGTGCGCTCATGCTTTTCCCTCCCTGACGGCTTGGAGATAGTGGGCCCGGATGTGGGGAGGAGCCCCACCAAACACTTCCATCGTGCTCTCGATCGATTCGCTCGGCTCACCCCGCCTGATCAGTTCCTTCCGCAATGCGAATCGGTCAAGGGTGCGGCTGATTTCGCTATCATCCTCCGAGCTAGGTGTGCGGATGACTTGAGCAGTTGGGAACTGAAGAATAGTGGCGGTCATGACTAGGCCGCCTTGCGCTGGCGCATCTCGTCTCGTTCCTTGTCGTCCAACTCATCAGCTGCTTTGATCAGTTGGTAGATCAGGCCAAACGTCTCAGGGATGGACTCAGGAGCAGCGTTCTGGGGGCCGCAGGCGATCATGTCCGCTACGGCGGCGGCCCAAGAGCGGAACATGCTCGCGTCATAGCCATTGAAGGCCTGTAGATTGTCGCGCTCGAGTTTCGCCACCTTACTGAGGAGGTCGGAAATGCTGGGGGTCGAAGCTTCAGTTTGAAGGGTCATGCTTGCGATTCCTTCTGGCGAATAGTGGCGAGCGACAACGCAACAGGCTCGGGGCGGATCATTTCGCTGATCTCGTCAAGAAGCGTGCAGAGAGCGTCCCCTGCATTCTCCACGGTGCCGTCAAGCAAGGCGTCCGCGCCCGCACTAGAGCCCAGAAGGTCGGCAATTGCCTTTGCATGGCAGAGCTTCATGCTGAGGGCGCTGCAATCGAGAGTTACACTTTGTGTTGCCATCGTCGTTCTCCTATTGAACGGCTGTGGAAGACGTCGCCCGCCAGGCTCCTACACCTGACGGGCGGCGCAGTTTTCGAACTACGCGGCCGGATTGGACGCGCCGATCAGGCGGCCGAGCTGGCCCATCCAGTTGTCAGCTTTTTTGCGCTGCGGCCCCGTGAGGTCGCTGAGGGTGCAAACGTCGGCGATCGTGGCACTGTCGCCTTTGCAGCCCAACCGCATGACGCTGTAAGCCACGACCCACTCGCCGGGCTGTGGGATCAGGCCGAGCACGGAGATGGACGCCCCTTTGGGCGGCGTCCGGAGCTCGAGGGTGCGTTTTTGCGGGTCTTCGGTGGATACTTCACTTGCCATGGTCGTTCTCCAAGGGAGCGGTTGTGGAAGGCCCGCGCGGGTGTCACTAGCATCCGCGCGGGCCGATTACCGGCGTTAGCCGGATCGGGCGCGGATGGGAACGACGTTCCCTCCGGTGCGCAGGCTGTCTAAGTAGTCGGCCCACGCCTGCATCATCTTCTTGCGTTCGGGCATATGCGCAGTTCGGTTGTATGCCCGGCCCATCGGGTCCCGAACGGCATGCGCAAGCTGGTGCTCAATGAAGTCGGGCCGGAATCCCAACACTTCGTCCAGGATCGTTCGGGCCATCGCCCGAAAGCCGTGTCCCGTGATCATTTCTCGGTCAAAGCCCAGGTTTCGCAGCGCTGCGTTGACCGTGTTCTCGCTCATCGGGCGGCTGGCTCCACGCACGCTGGGGAACACGTATTCGCGGCGGCCGGTCAACGGGTAAAGCTCGGTCAGCACGTCCACGGCCTGGACTGAGAGAGGGACGATATGCGGAGTGCCTGTCTTGCTGGCGGTGAAGCGCCACTCAGCACCTTCTAGGTCGATGTCTGCCCATTGCGCCTTCCGCAGTTCACCAGGGCGCACAAAGACCAATGGCGCCAGCTTGAGGGCGGCTTGGGTCACGGCTGAGCCTGAGTAGCCATGCAGGGCTCGCATTAGGTCCCCGATCTTCGCGGGGTCGGTAATGCTGGCGAAGTGGCGGCTTTGGGGCTGTTCCAGCGCGCCGGTTAGGTCCACGGCCGGGTTGTTGGCTGCCCTGCCCGTCGCGATGGCGTAGCGGAACACTCGCCCGGCCAGAGAGCGAGCCCGATGCGCCGTCTCCTTGATCCCGCGCTTTTCCAGCTTCCTAAGGGCGGCCAGGAGTTCCTTGGCGGTGATGTCGCCCACCGGGCGCGACCCAATCGACGCCAGATCCTTCTCGATCTGCCGCAACTCCCGTCTGGCCGACCCAGGACTCAACCCCTCGCTAGTCCGTTTCGCCAACAACTCCTTGGCGACAAACGCGAACGTGTTGCCGGCCTCCTCCAGCATTGCGGTGCGCTCGGCGCGGACTACCTGGACGGGATTGGCGCCACCGCGGAGCAGCGCTCGCATGCGGTCACGCTGGGAACGGGCCTCGGACAGGCTTACCGCCGGGTACTCGCCCAAGGACGCCATGCTCGCCTTGCCGGCGTAGCGGTAGCGGTAGCGCCAGAGCTTCGCTCCACTGGGACGGACCTCAATCGCCAAGCCGTTGGCATCCGCCACCCGATAGATGGACTCCCGGGGCTTGAGCGCACGGAGCTTGGTGTCGGTGAGCATAGGGGCAGGGCCACAGTGAGTAGCGGGGAGGGGCGACCGGCCCCGTACTCACCACCTTACTCACATTCTGGCTGGATGCAATAGGACACCATCGGACACGACCGGATGCCCTACCGGCCATTTTAAGCGGTTCTGGCCGCCTCTCGGGACAGTCCGGGACATCCTCGGATGCCAATGTGGTGGGCCCACCAGGACTCGAACCTGGAACCAAGGGATTCGCGTATCCCGGGGATTTCCCCCCGGCGCGGACTATCTCTTCACCCTCCGCGTGCGCGGGTGGGGTGCGGGACGCTCGAGCCTGTGATCAAGGGCGCTGTAGCCCTCAGGTAGTCTCTGCACCTTCCGGCGGTGTACCGCCGGCTTGGCTCAGGGTTACCACCGGCCGAACCGCTGAGGCTTCCCTGAATTCATCCCGTTCCCGTCCGCCCCTTACGGAGCGGCGGCACCTTTCGATGAGTCCCCTGCTCTAACCATTGAGCTATAGGCCCTGTACGTCGCCGACATCATAGGGCGGAGGCGTTGTAATACGCCAGCCGCAAGACCACGTCCGGGTAGGCATTGGCCAGTTCCGCGCTAAGTGCGAAGGTCCGGCGAGGTGATCGGCTCTATGGCATGCGCCAGCTCCTCGGGCACGGGTTCGCCCTCGGCGCGCAGCTGCCCCTCCCACTTCGACACCACGGCGGTGGCCACGCTGTTGCCGATGACGTTGGTGGCCGAGCGGGCCATGTCCAGGAAGTGGTCGATGCCCAGCAACAGCAGCAGCCCGGCCTCGGGCAGGTTGAACTGCGCCAGCGTGGCCGCGATCACCACCAGGGAAGCGCGCGGCACGCCGGCGATGCCTTTGGACGTGACCATCAGCACCAGCAGCATGGCGATTTCCTGGCCCAACGTCAGGTCGATGCCGTAGGCCTGGGCGATGAAGATCACCGCGAAGGTGCAGTACATCATCGAGCCGTCGAGGTTGAACGAATAGCCCAGCGGCAGAACGAACGAGGCCACGCGGTTGCTGCAGCCGAACTTCTCCAGCTGCGCCAGCGTGCGCGGGTAGGCCGCTTCCGACGACGCGGTGGCGAAGGCCAGCAGTGTCGGCTCGCGCACCGCCTTGAACAGCGCCACCGCGCGCCTGCCCAGCACCGCCCACGCCGCGAGGAAAAGCAGCACCCAAAGGATGCCGATGCCCAGGTAGAACTGGCCCATGAACTTGCCGTACACCGCCAGCACGCCCAGCCCGCTCTTGGCGATCGCGGCCGTCACCGCCGCGAACACGGCGAAGGGAGCGGCCCACATCACCAGCATCGTCACCTTCAGCATCACGTACGACAGGCCTTCCAGTGCATCCACCAGCACCTTGGCCTTGTCGCCCACGCCGGCGCAGGCCACGCCGAAGAACACCGAAAACACCACGATCTGCAGGATCTCGTTGCGCGCCATCGCATCGGCGATGCTGGTCGGCACCAGGTGGGTGACGAACTCCTGCAGGCTCAGGCCGGTGGCGACGACGCCGGAGCTGGCGGCCACGTCGGGCAGCTCGATGCCCAGGTTCACGCCCGGCTGCAGCAGGTTGACCAGCACCAGGCCCAGGCTCAGCGACACCAGCGAGGCACCCATGAACCACACCATCGACTTCAGGCCGATGCGGCCCACCGTGCCCAGGTCGCCCATCTTGGCGATGCCCACCGCCAGGGTGGCGAACACCAGCGGGCCGATGATCATCTTGATCAGGCGCAGGAAGGTGGTGGTGACCAGGCCCAGGTTGCCGACCAGGGCGGTGGTGTCTTCGACGGTGTAGTTGAGGGTGGTGCCCACCACGATGCCCAGCACCAGGGCCGCCAGGATCCAGCGCGTGAGTTTGTTGCCGCTTGCCGTACTTGCGCCCGTTGCCATGCCCGTCGCTCCAAAAAATGGGGCCCCGCACTGGCGGGGCCCCAAGAGGTAAACGCTGCCGGAAGCTTACTCGAGGTCGAGGAAGCTGCGCAGCTGCTCCGAACGGGTCGGGTGGCGCAGCTTGCGCAAGGCCTTGGCTTCGATCTGGCGGATTCGCTCGCGGGTGACGTCGAACTGCTTGCCGACTTCTTCCAGCGTGTGGTCCGTGTTCATGTCGATGCCGAAGCGCATGCGCAGCACCTTGGCCTCGCGCGGCGTCAGGCCGGCCAGCACGTCGCGCACGGTTTCCATCAGGCCCAGGTTGGTGGTGGCCTCGATCGGGGACTCGATGCTGGTGTCCTCGATGAAGTCGCCCAGGTGGCTGTCTTCGTCGTCGCCGATCGGGGTCTCCATCGAAATGGGTTCCTTGGCGATCTTGAGCACCTTGCGGATCTTGTCCTCGGGCATCTCCATTTTCTTCGCCAGCTCTTCGGGCGTGGGCTCGCGGCCCATTTCCTGCAGCATCTGGCGCGAGATGCGGTTGAGCTTGTTGATGGTTTCGATCATGTGCACCGGGATGCGGATGGTGCGCGCCTGGTCGGCGATCGATCGGGTGATGGCCTGGCGGATCCACCACGTGGCGTACGTGGAGAACTTGTAGCCGCGGCGGTATTCAAACTTGTCCACGGCCGTCATCAGGCCGATGTTGCCTTCCTGGATCAGGTCGAGGAACTGCAGGCCGCGGTTGGTGTACTTCTTGGCGATGGAAATCACCAGGCGCAGGTTGGCCTCGACCATTTCCTTCTTGGCCTGACGGGCCTCGCGCTCGCCCTTCTGCACCGTCTGGACGATGCGGCGATAGTCGTCGATCGGCAGGCCGGCCTCGGTCGCCACGGCGGCGACGTCGCCGCGGATCTGGGCGATCTGGGCCTGTTCATTGTCGCTGAACTTGGTCCAGCGGACGCCCATGGCCTTGACGTTGTCGGCCCAGTTGGGGTCGAGCTCCTTGCTGAAATAGGCCTTGAGGAACTCGGGGCGCGAGATGCCATAGCTGTCGGCGAGGCGCAGTAGCCGGCCCTCGAGGCCCATCAGCCGCTTGTTGATCGCATACAGCTGCTCGACCAGGGCCTCGATGCGGTTGTTGTTCAGCTTCATCGTCTTCAGGCGGCCCGAGATGGTCGCCGTCAGGGTGTCATAGGCCTTCTGGTCCTTGGCGTTCAGGGTCTCGCCCTTCAGCCGCGTCTCGACCAGCCGGTCCTGCAGCTTGCGGAAGCCGCCGAAATCGCTCGCGATGGCGTCCAGCACCTCCATGACCCCGTCGCGCAGCTCCGCCTCCAGCGCCGAGATCGACATCCCGCCGCCGTCGTCGAAGTCCTCGTCCTCCTCGTCCTCCTCCTTGTCCCCCTCCGCTTCCTGGGAGACGGCCGCCTCCTTGGCCTCGGGCGAGCCCGGCACCGGCTGGGGCGGCTGGTTATGCGGCAGGGACGACGGGTTCAGCACGCCGTAGGTGGCGTCCAGATCGATGACCTCGCGCAGCAGGATGCGGTTGTTGGCCAGCTCGTCGCGCCACACCATGATGGCCTCGAAGGTCAGGGCGCTCTCGCACAGACCCGAGATCATCGCGTCGCGGCCGGCCTCGATGCGCTTGGCGATGGCGATCTCGCCCTCGCGGGTGAGCAGTTCGACCGAGCCCATCTCGCGCATGTACATGCGGACCGGGTCGGTGGTGCGGCCGCCCTCGGTGTCGAGCGAGGTCAGCGCGGCGGCGGCTTCCTCG
>NZ_JAIBFH010000068.1 GCF_019459675.1 Arenimonas sp. | reverse complement strand
CGCGCCGGGGGGCGGCGGGGGGCCGCGCCAGCCGGGCTTGCCGCGGCGTGGCCGCCGGCAGGCCGCGTCGCGGCCGCACGTGCACGGCGGGCGGCATCGGGGCGACAATGGTCCAAACGAGGACCCGCCCATGACCGACCTTTACGCCCAAGCCCTGGATACCTTCGGCAGCCTGCTCAAGGAAGCCACCGACGGAGGCGATCCTGAGCCCACCGCCATGACCGTGGCCACCGCCGACGCCCAGGGCCGCCCTTCGGCGCGGACCGTGCTGCTGAAGGCCTTCGACGCGCGCGGCTTCGTGTTCTACACCAACTACGAAAGCCGCAAGGGCCACCAGCTCACCGACAACCCGCAGGCGGCGCTGCTGTTCCTGTGGAAAACCCTGCGCGAACAGGTGCAGGTGAAGATAGAGGGTACGGTGGAGCCGGTGTCGGTGGCCGAAGCCGACGAGTACTTCGCGTCGCGGCCGCGGCCCAGCCAGGTTGGCGCCTGGGCATCGATCCAGTCGCAGACGCTGGATGCGCGCGAGACCTTCGAGGCGCGCATCACCGCGTTCGAGAAGAAGTTTGAGGGCGTGGACGTGCCGCGGCCCCCGCACTGGTCGGGATTCCGGGTGGTGCCCGAGCGCATCGAGTTCTGGTACGGCGCGCGCTTCCGCCTGCACGAGCGCCACCACTACCAGCGCGTGGACGGGCAGTGGACCCTGCGGATGCTGTATCCGTGAGCCATGGCCCACAGCGCATCGTCTGCCTGACCGAAGAGCCCACCGAAGTGCTGTACGCGCTGGGCGAACAGCACCGCATCGTCGGCATCTCCGGGTTCACGGTGCGGCCGCCGGGGGCGCGCAAGGAAAAGCCCAAGGTCAGCGCCTTCACCTCGGCCAAGGTCGGCGAGATACTCAAGCTGCAGCCTGACTTCGTGGTCGGCTTCTCCGACATCCAGGCCGATATCGCCGCCGAACTGATCCGCCACGGCGTGGAGGTGTGGATCAGCAACCACCGCAGCGTGGCCGGCATCGTCGACTACGTACGCCGCCTGGGCGCGCTGGTGGGTGTTGCCGGTCGCGCCAACGCCTACGCCGACGCGCTGCAGTCGGGCGTTGATGCCATCGCCGCGGCCACGGCCCAGCTGCCGGGCCGTCCGAAGGTGTACTTAGAGGAATGGGGCGAGCCGCGCAACAGCGGCATCCGCGGCG
>NZ_JAIBFH010000036.1 GCF_019459675.1 Arenimonas sp. | reverse complement strand
CGAGACAGCGTCAGCAGGTCCTCCACCAGCTGGGTCATGCGCTGGGACTGCCGGCGCATCTCCTCCACCATCACCGCCAGGTCCGGGTGTTCCTCGGGCTCGATCATGTCCAGGTAGCCGTGCACCACCGTCAGCGGCGTGCGCAGCTCGTGCGAGACGTTGGCGACGAAGTCGCGGCGCATCTGTTCAAGCCGCATCAGCTTGGTGACGTCGCGCACCACCACCAGCCACTGCGTGGGCGAGTAGGGGATCAGCCGCAGGCTGATGCGCACCAGCGGATCGGCCGGGCTGGCCAGGTCGGTCAGCGGGTCATCGGTCTGGCCGGCGGCCAGCCAATCGCGCACGCGCTGCTGGCCGGCGAAGCTGTCGAGCAGCGGCGCGTTCAGGCTCTGCGGGTAGCGAAGGCCCAGCAGGTGCCTGGCGGTCTTGTTGAACCACACCAGCTGGCCGTCGCGGCGCTGGATGACCAGGGCCCCGTCGGGCATGGCGGTGGCCGCCTGGCGATAGGCGCGCAGCAGGCGCACGAGGCGGCGGCTGCGGGTGCGGTTCTCGGTCTGGCGGCGATGGATCAGGGTTTCCAGCGCGGCCCACAGGCCTTTGCCGTTCACCGTGCGCAGCTGCTTGCGCCAGTCCAGGAAGCGCAGGATCCGGTACAGGCGCCAGTAGGCGCGGGCCGCCAGCAGGGCGGTGGCGATGCCCAGCGCCCACCAGGGCTGGCCCAGCAGCAGGCCGATGCCGGTCGCCACGGCGTAGTAAATCAGCAGCCGGATCAAGGACTGGCGCCAGGCCGCATCCAGCAGCATCGACACGCTCATGGTCGGCTCATTGCCATCAATCAGGCCACGGATGCCGAGAATCGATAGCCCGAGCCGCGCACGGTCTGCACCCGGTCGTCGAGTTTGTACGGCTCCAGCGCCTTGCGCAGGCGGCGGATGTGCACGTCCACCGTGCGCTCTTCGACGTAAACATTGCCGCCCCAGACGTGGTCCAGCAGCTGGGTGCGCGAGTAAACGCGCTCGGCGTGGGTCATGAAGAAGTGCAGCAGGCGGTATTCGGTGGGACCCACGTGCACGGGCTGGTCGCCGGCGAACACGCGGTGGGCGGCGCCGTCGATGCGAAGCCCGGCGACCGTCACAGAACCGTCATCCTCGTCGTCGCGCGAACGCCGCATCACGGCCCGGATGCGCGCCAGCAGCTCGCGCGCCGAGAAGGGCTTGACCACGTAGTCGTCCACGCCTGACTCCAGGCCGCTGACGCGGTCGTTCTCCTCGCCCCGTGCGGTGAGCATGATGATGGGAACGTCCCGGGTGAGTTCGTCCTTGCGCCAGCGTCGGGCCAGTTCCAGGCCGCTGGTGCCGGGCAGCATCCAGTCGAGCAGGATCAGGTCGGGGACCTTTTCGGCGATGGCCGTCTGGGCTTCCCGCGAATCGCCCGCATGCACGGGCTCGTAGTCGCCCTTGCGCAGGGCGTAGGCCACCATCTCGCGGATGGCGGGTTCGTCGTCGACGATCAGGATGCGTTTTTGCACAGGGTTACCGTGTCACCGGGAGGGCCGTGGTGCAAGTAGATAAAACTTTTGTGACTGG
The DNA here is from genome assembly GCF_019459675.1 of Arenimonas sp. GTDB lineage: Bacteria > Pseudomonadota > Gammaproteobacteria > Xanthomonadales > Xanthomonadaceae > Arenimonas. Next base: position 12,297 of record NZ_JAIBFH010000036.1, on the reverse strand, counting down.
GTCGTGACAGGCGGGCCTGGTTTGGCCTACTGGCGGTCAGGCCTCTGTTCCTCGGGGCGAATGCCCTGGCGCTGCATCTCCAGCACCACCGGTGTGATCGCGGCCATGCGGGCCTCGATGCGTGCGCGCTGGTAATAGTCGAGGTCCGTGCGCTTCATCAGGCCGGCCAGCTGGTTGAGGGCATCCACGGCCCGCCCGTTGAGGTAGGCCGTCTCGGCGTAGGCCTCGCCAGCCCGCACGATGTCCCCGGCCAGCTCGCTGGCGCGGGCGAAACTACGCTGGAAAAGGGGGTCTTCGGCGCTGGAGGCCAGCAGTGGCCGCAGCACTTCCTGGGCCCGGCGGCCCGAGGCCGGGGTGGACACTTCACCCAGCGCCTGGGCGTAGGTCAGGCGCACCGCGCGGCTGTCCGGGTGCCGGGCCAGCAGCTCGTCGAAACGCTCGCCTGCCAGGGCCTTGCGGCCCGAAATGGCCGCCGCCTCGGCCCGTGCCAGCAGCAGCCACAGGTGCTGGGGGTGGCGCAGCAGCAGGTCGTCCAGGGTGGCCTGGGCTTCGGCGGGATAGCCACCGCGCATCTGCGCCAGCGCCAGGCCATAGCGCTGGGCGTCGCTGGTGCGCGCCCCGGGTGCCCGGGCCAGGGCGCGGTACTCGCGCAGTGCGACGGCCGGGTCGTTGGCGCTGAGCACGCGCAGGCGCTCGCGGACCCAGCCGAAGTTCTCGCCCAGTCCCGCGCCCGTGTCGCCCGCCAGGCTGTAGTCGCGGGGCAGCAGCAGGCTGGCGGGCGCCCGGGACGTGGCGGAGGGCGCGGGTCGTTCGGCGACCAGTTTCTGGGCGCGCTGGCGCGTTTCGCTGATGCGCGTGGTGGTGACGGGATGGCTGCGCAGGTACTCGGGCAGCTGGTAGCCGCCGCTGTTGCCGCGGTTGGCCTTCTGCATCCGCTCGAAGAAATCGGCCATGCCGTTGGGCTCGTAGCCGGACCGGGCCAGGGTCTGGATGCCGACCCGGTCGGCTTCGGATTCGTTGGATCGGGTGTAGTCGATCTGGCGCTGGGCCATCAACGCCATGGCGCCGGTGATCGCTGCCGCCGTGGCATTGGAGCTGGAGTTGTTGCTTTCGGCGCTGCTGCTGCCGGCGGCCTGCGAAGCCGCGATGGCGCCCACCATGGCCAGCAGGATGGGAATCTGGTCCTTCTTGGCGCGCTCGACCGCACGCAGCACGTGGCGCTGGCTGACGTGGGCGATTTCATGCGCCATCACGCCGGCCACTTCGGCCTCGGTTTCGGCGGTGATCACCAGGCCGGCGTTCATGCCGATATAGCCGCCCAGGGTGGCGAAGGCGTTGATCTGGCGGTCGCGCATCATGAAGAAGGTGAACGATTGCCGGGGCGTTTCGCTGGCGGCGGCCAGGCGGAAGCCCATGGCGTGCAGCCAGTCGTCCACCAGCGGGTCGTCCAGCACCAGGCCCAGGCGGCGCAGCTCGTACAGGGTGTAGGCGCCGTACTGGGCCTCCAGCGACGGATCGATGAGCTCGCCCGCGGACGAACCGATGTCGGGCAGGTTGGCGTCCTGCGCGCTTGCGCCGCAGGCCAGCCCGACGGCAAGGCTGAGGGTGGCGAAGGGGAGCAGGATGCGCACGGCGACTCCACACAGAGGACGCCCGAGAATACCGGTTGGCCGCTGTCGCGCGGGTGAATCCCTGGTTAACGCGGGCCGCGCGCGGGCCTCAGCGTTGCGCGCCGCAGCTGGCAATGCGCCGCCACCACCGCCACACTTGCGCCACAAACGGAGAAACCACGTGCCCACCATCACGATGTACACGACCGCCGTCTGCCCGTACTGCGTGGCGGCCAAGAATTTCCTCAAGGCGCGGGGCGCCACCTGGCAGGAGGTGCGGGTGGACATCGACCTTGCCGCCCGGGCCAAGATGCTCCAGGACGCCAAGCGGACGTCGGTGCCGCAAATCTTCATTGGCGACGTCCACGTTGGCGGCTACGACGACCTGGTGGCGCTGGACCGCGCGGGCGGCCTGAAGCCGCTGCTGGAGGGCGGCGCGTGAGCGGGCCGGCCGATGACCGGGTGAAGGAATTCACCGATTTCCGCGTGCGCATGAACGAGCGCATCCTGGGCCAGGACAACCAGGTGGTGCGGCGCTTCTTCGCGCTCGACACCCAGACCTACAAGGCCGGGGCGCTTGATCTCAAGACCAAGGAGCTGCTGGGCCTGGTGGCGTCGATGGTGCTGCGCTGCGACGACTGCATCAGCTACCACATCGCCCAGTGCAAGGACGCCGGCGTGAACCGGGACGAGTTCTTCGAGGCCTTCAGCGTGGCCCTGGTGGTGGGCGGCTCCATTGTCATCCCCCACCTGCGCCGCGGCGTCGACTTCCACGACCAGCTCGAAGGCCAGGGCGCCCACGCCCCCGCCCAGCCCCCCCACGCCCACTGAACCGTCGTGCCGGACGAAGGTCGGGGGGTGGGGATGAGGGGCGATCTGGCATAATACGGCGCCTCCGGGGGCCGTCCGGCCGCCCGTACCTCTTGGAAGAACAAGCACTTATGACACAGACCATCGCGGTGATCCGTGGCGACGGCATCGGCCCGGAAATCATGGACGCCACCCTGCAGGTCCTCGACGCCATGGACCTTGGCCTGAAGTACGACTTCGTTGAAGCCGGCCTGGCCGCCTACGAGAAGCAGGGCGAGCTTCTGCCGTCCGCCACCATCGACGCCATCCACCGCCACCGCGTGGCGCTCAAAAGCCCGCTGACCACGCCGGTCGGCGAGGGCTTCAGCTCGATCAACGTCGAGCTGCGCAAGCGCTTCGACCTGTATGCCAACGTGCGCCCGGCGATCAGCTTCCCGAACACCAAGTCGCGCTACGAGAACATCGACCTCATCACCGTGCGCGAGAACACCGAGGGCGCCTACATCGGCGAGGGCCAGAACCTCACCGCCGACGGCGAGACCGCCACGCTGATCCAGCGCGTCACCCGGCGCGGCTCCGACCGCATCGTGCGCTACGCCTTCGACATGGCCCGCCGCATCGGCCGCAAGAAAGTGACGGTGGTGCACAAGGCCAACATCCTCAAGTCCACCTCGGGCCTGTTCCTGAAGGTGGCGCGCCAGGTGGCGGCCGAGTACCCGGACATCCAGTGCAACGAGATGATCGTGGACAACACCTGCATGCAGCTGGTGATGCGTCCCGAGCAGTTCGACGTCATCGTCACCACCAACCTGTTCGGCGACATCCTTTCCGACCTCTGCGCCGGCCTGGTCGGCGGCCTGGGCATGGCGCCGGGCGCCAACATCGGCACCGAGGCGGCGATCTTCGAAGCCGTGCATGGCTCGGCGCCGGACATCGCCGGCAAGGGCGTCGCCAACCCGGTGGCGCTGCTGCTGGGCGCCATCCAGATGCTCGAGCACCTGGGCAAGGTCGAGCCGGCCGCGCGCCTGCGCCAGGCCATCGTGGACACCATGGCGGCCAAGGACCAGCTGACCCCCGACCTCGGCGGCAGCGGCTCCACCCAGTCCTTCGCGCAGGCCATCGCGGCGCGCGCAGCGGGCTGAACCTGCCGCGGCGATCCAACCTGCAAGGGCGCCCACGGGCGCCCTTGCTGCTTGTGTCGACTGCCTGGGGGAGAGTTAGCGCACCACCACGGTGGTGGCCTTGTTGGCGACGATGTAGGGCTTGAGGTCTTCAACCTGGCGCAGCTTGCCGATGGCGCGCTGGGCGAACTTGGCGGTGGTGATGCGCACGTGGCAGTTCTGGAACTGCTTTTCGGGATCCTTGCCGCGCGAGCTGTAGACGATGCGGCCGTCCCGGTCCCAGCCCAGCACGAGGCGCTCCTGCAGGTTGCTGGTGCGGTAGATCCATCCCTTGAGGATGTCGGATTCGGCCATGGCCATGCGGTGTTTCCTGTCGTTGGAAAGGGCGGTCAGCGGTTGGGCAGCCAGCCCAGCGTATCGGCGTGCAGGCTCTGGAGGTAGAGCCGGTCGGCGGTTTCGGTGACGGCGGTGGTTTCAGCGTACTTGCCCGCGGGGTCCTGCAGGTCGGCCACGATGCGGCCGTCCTGCGTGAAGGCAATCACGTGGCCATAGGCCGGCGGGACGGGCCACAGGGCGCGCGGCAGGCGCATGGTGACTTTGCGCGCGAAGGGGTAGGGCGCCATCGCGTCCACCACGGCGCTGCGCGGCTTGGTGAAGCCCAGCCAGATCCGGCCGTCCAGGCCGCGCATCAGGTTGTCCGGATAGCCGGGCAGGTTGTCCAGCAGGACGCTGGCCAGGGGTGAAGGCAGGCCAATGTCCAGGTCGTTCGCGTCCACGGCGATTCGCCACACGCGGTAGCGGCCGGTTTCGGCGACCAGCAGCCAGCGGCCGTCCTGCGACAGCGCCACGCCATTGGCGAAGCTGATGCCGCGGGCCACCACGCGCAGCGACCCCGTGGCGGGGTCGTACTCGAGCACCCGACCGGTGGCGGACTGTTCCAGTATGTCGAGCAGGCTGGCTTCGAAGGTGCCGCCCCACGATGCCGCCGCGAAGCGCGTGGTGGCGTCGCTGAAGTAGATGCGGCCGTCGCTGGCCACCACCACGCCGTCGGCGAAGCCGATCGGTTCGCCCTGGAAGGCGTCCGCCAGCACCCGGGTTTCGCCGCCGGGTGAGATCGAGAGCAGGCCCTTGATGGCGTCGGCGGCGATCAGGTTGCCCGCGGCGTCGAAGTCGAACCCCAGGACGCGGCCGCCCGTATTGGCGAAGACTTCGCGACCGCTGCCGTCCGCGGCCATGCGCAGCACGTTGCCGCTGGCGACGGCGACGTACAGCCGGCCGTCCGGTCCCAGGGCCACGTGCTCGGGCCCCGTGTCCTGGCCCAGGTCGATGTGCTGCAGCCGGGCGAGGCGCTGGTTCTTCGCGTGGGGCCCGGCGTAGCCGGGGTCCGCCTGCACCCGCCACGCCACTGGTGCCACCGGGACGGGCCAAAGCGCCAGGTACGCCAACGGTGCCAGCAGCAGCGCCGCCAGGAGTTTGCTTCGACGGCGCACCGGCCGGTCTCCTTCGCAAAAAAGCGGGGCCAGCGTTGGCTGGCCCCGTGGGTTCGACGCGGCGCAGGTGCCGGGTCAGTTGCGCGACTGCAGCTTGGACAACAGGCGCAGGATTTCCAGGTACAGCCAGACCAGGGTCACCACCAGGCCGAAGGCGCCGTACCACTCCATGTACTTGGGCGCGCCCGCTTCAACGCCCGACTCGATGAAGTCGAAGTCCAGCACCAGGTTCAGCGCCGCGATCACCACCACGAAGCCGCTGAAGGCGATGCCCATCCAGCTCGATTCATGGATGAAGCCCATGCCCTGGAAGCCCAGCATGTTGGCGCCGATCTGCACCAGGTACAGCACGGCGATACCGCCGGTGGCGGCCACCACGCCCAGCTTGAAGTTCTCGGTGGCCTTGATCAGGCCGCTCTTGTAGGCCAGCAGCAGCGACGCCAGCACGCCCATGGTGAGCATCACGGCCTGCATCACGATGCCGGGGAAGCGGGATTCGAACATGGCCGAAACCGCGCCCACGAACAGGCCCTCCAGCAGCGCGTACAGCGGCGCCGTGACCGGTGACCAGGTTTTCTTGAATACCGTGACGATCGCGACGATGAAGCCGCCGATGCCGCCCACCAGCAGCCAGGGCAGCATCGCACCGGGGTTTTCCGGGCTGTACAGGCTCCAGGTGTAGGCCGCGGTGGCCACCAGCATCAGCAGCATCAGGCCGGTCTTGTTGACGGTGCCATTGAGCGACATGGTGTCGGCGCTGGCGCCGGAGACCAACTGGCCGGTGGAAACGTCGAGGAAGGCGTTCTCGTTCAGTGCAGGGTTGCCGCTGCGCATGGCAGGCTCCGGGTAGGGGATGCCCGGGATGCTAGCGAAGCCGGGGCCAGTACGCCAGCCGCGCCGGCCTCAGGGCGTGATGTCGCCGCGCAGGCGCCAGAAATGCTGCAGCACCGCCACCCGCGAATCGCCCGGGCGGTAGGCATGCAGCAGGGCGCCGTGCACGTAATCCACGGCGTCCTCGCAGGCCTCGCGCAGCGCCAGGTGCAGGCACAGGTTGGCGGCGATGGCTGAAGAAAGCGTGCAGCCGGTGCCATGGCCCTCGATCGCCAGGCGGGGGTTGGTGAACTCGGCGCGCACCTGGCCTTCGCCGAAACGGTCCACCATTTGCGGGCCGCCCGGCAGGTGGCCGCCCTTGAGAAGGACCGCGCGGGCGCCCTCGGCCAGCAGCCTGGACAGCGCGTGCTCGGCAGCGGCATCGTCCGGGATCGCCAGGTCCAGCAGCAGCTCAGCCTCGGGGATGTTCGGCGTCACCACGGTGGCCAGCGGCACCAGCCGCACCAGCAGGGCGTCCAGGGCATCGTCTTCAAGCAGCTTGGCGCCCGACGTGGCCACCATCACCGGATCGAGCACCAGCGGCGGCGCGCCGTGGAACTCCAGCGCATCGGCAACGGCGTGGATGACCTCGGCATTGGCCAGCATGCCGATCTTGACCGCGCCGATCCGGAAATCGGCGAAGCACGCGTCAATCTGGGCGCGCAGGAAGGCGACCGGCGGCACGTGCACGGCGGTGACACCGCGGGTGTGCTGGGCCGTCAGCGCGGCCACCACGCTCAGGCCGTGCAGTCCGTGCGCAGCGAAGGTCTTGAGGTCGGCCTGGATGCCGGCACCGCCGCCCGAATCGGAGCCGGCGATCGTGAGGACGGAAACGGGGCGATGGCTCACGGTGTGATCCTTGCAAGCTGGCGGTGGTGATAGACGCCGTAGATGATTCCGGTGGTGCCGGTCAGCAGGGCCGGCAGGTAAAGCGCCTGGTACTGCCATTGCGCATAAAGCAGCGCACCGATCACGCCGCCGGCCAGGAACGAAGTGATGATGACCAGGCAAAGCCAAAGCCGGCGCTGGTCCACGGGCAGCCCGCGCAGCGCATGCCCCATGCTGATGCCCAGGTCGGTGAACATGCCGCTGACGTGGCTGGTGCGGATGATGGCGCCGCTGTAGGTGGTGGCCATGGCGTTCTGAAGTCCAATGGCCACGGCGGCCAGCAGCGGGCCCAGGAAGTTGCCCTGTTCGAACAGGGGGACGCACAGCAGCAGCAGGGCCGATTCGAACGCCAGGGCAACGCCGTAGCGCCGCCCCAGCCGCAGCACGCTGTCCTTGATCAGCAGCCCGCTGAGCACCGCGCCCAGCAGGAAGGCCAGCAGCATGCCGGCCAACTGCAGGATCGAGCGCAGGTTGCCCTGCGCCAGCGCCGCACCCAGCAGGGACGTGGTGCCGGTGAGGTGGGTGATGGCCTGGTGTTCGAAGCCCAGGTAGCCCACCACGTTCACCATGCCGGCCACGCAGGCCAGGGCGGCGGCGCCAACCCAGACCCACGTGGCCAGCCGTTCGGCCATGGAACTACAGCACTTCCGAGGCGTAGTCGGCCAGGCGCGAACGCTCGCCGCGGCGCAGCGTAATGTGCGCGGAGTGAGCCCAGTTCTTGAAGCGGTCAACGGCGTAGGTCAGGCCCGAGGTGGTTTCGGTGAGGTAGGGCGTGTCGATCTGCTCGACGTTGCCCATGCAGATGATCTTCGTGCCGGGGCCGGCGCGCGTGATCAGGGTCTTCATCTGCTTGGGGGTGAGGTTCTGCGCCTCGTCCACGATCACCCAGCGGCTCAGGAAGGTGCGGCCGCGCATGAAGTTCATCGAGCGGATCTTGATGCGGCTGGCCAACAGTTCGTTGGTGGCGCCGCGGCCCCAGCTGCCGTGGTCGTCGGTGTGGGTGAGGACCTCGAGATTGTCGGTGAGGGCGCCCATCCAGGGCGTCATCTTTTCTTCCTCGGTGCCGGGCAGGAAGCCGATGTCCTCGCCTACGCTCACCGTGGCGCGGGTCATGATGATCTCGCGGTAGCGCTGCACGTCCATGGTCTGGGTGAGGCCCGCGGCCAGCGCCAGCAGGGTCTTGCCGGTGCCGGCGGTGCCCAGCAGGGTGACGAAGTCGATTTCCGGATCCATCAGCGCGTTGAACGCGAAGTTCTGCTCGCGGTTGCGCGCGTTGATGCCCCAGACCTGGTGCTGCGGGCTGCGGAAGTCGTCGACGATCTGCAGGATGGCGCGCTCGTCGTCGAGCTTGGCCACCTTCATTTCGACTTCGTCCGTGCCGGGCATGTACAGGAACTGGTTGGGATACCAGCCGTCGTCGTCGGTGCGGCGCACTTCGTAGAAGGTCCGGCCTTTCTCGGTCCAGCTGCGCAGGCTGCCTTCGTGGCGGTCCCAGAAGTCCGGGGCCAGCTCGTTGGCGCCGGTGAACAGCAGGTTGAAATCGTCGATGGCGCGGTCGTTTTCGTAGTCCTCGGCCTTCACGCCGCAGATCGAAGCCTTGATGCGCAGGTTGATGTCCTTGGACACCAGCACCACCGGCACGCCGGGGTTGTCCTCGATCACCTGGAGGATCGAGCCCAGAATCTGGTTGTCGGGCAGCACCAGGCCGAAGCGCTTGCCCACCTCCACCGGCTTGAGCTGGAACAGCAGGCGGCCGACGCTTTCATTGGCGCGCAGCTGCAGCCCCTTGGGCTGCACCAGCTTCACGCCGTCGTCGAGGTTCTGGCTGCCGTGCTCTTCGATGATCTCGTTGAGGAAGCGGCTGACCTGGCGCGCATTTCGGCTGGCTTCCGAATGACCCTTCTTGCCGTTGTCGAGCTCCTCCAGGACCATCATCGGTATGAAGACGTCGTGTTCCTCGAACTTGAACAGCGCCGTCGGGTCGTGCATCAGCACGTTGGTGTCCAGTACGTAGATCCGCTTGCTTCTAGTCATGGGGTTCTCGGCTAGGTTGGACACGTAACGCACGTCCTTGTGCACAGCAAAGCACCGCCGAAGCTCGCGGGGCGAGACGGCGGTGCGGGTTTGCCAGGGGGTGACTCACTTGTTCTTGGCGGCCTTCTGCAGCGCTTCCAGCACGGCCTGTGCGTGGCCGGCGACCTTCACTCCGCGCCAGCTCTCGGCGACGCGGCCCTCGGGATCGATCAGGAACGTGCTGCGCTCGATGCCCATCACCTTCTTGCCATACATGTTCTTCTCCTTGATGACACCGAAGGAGCGGCACACGGCTTCGTCGGCGTCGGAGATCAGGTCGAAGGCGAAACCGTGCTTGGCGCAGAAGTTCTGGTGCGACTTCACCGAGTCGCGCGACAGGCCCAGGACCTCGGCCTTGAGCTTGCGGAACTTCGGGTAAAGGGCGTTGAAGTCGATGCCCTCGGTGGTGCAGCCGGGGGTGTTGTCCTTGGGGTAGAAGTACAGCACCAGCCACTGGCCGCGGTAGTCGGCCAGGTTGGCACTGCCGCCTTGGGCCAGAGCAATGGGCAGGTCGACGATGCGGTCGCCGATGTTCACGGCAGGCGGCTCGCGCGCTCGGCCTCGAGCGCGTCGACGCGCTTCTTGAGCTGGTCTATGTAGACGAACGACGTTACACCGAAGATGAAACCCAGCACGCCAAAGAAACCGAACATCACCGACATCGCACTCTCCAGGGTCAGAACTTCATCGGATCCATGATGGCGTCGAGGTTCAAGTGGTCGCAGAACTCGAGGAAATCGTCGCGCAGCGCCGCAATGTGCATGTTGGCCGGGATGCCGATGGTGACCTGGGCCGAGAACATGTCGGCGCCGGTCTGCATGGCCCGGTAGCGCGAGCTGTGCAGGCTTTCGATGGTGATGCCCTGGCGGTCGAAGAAATCGGCCAGCTGGAACAGGATGCCGGGCTTGTCGGCCGCCACCACTTCGACGATGTACGGCAGCAGGTTGGACTGCAGTGCCCGGGGGCCGGTGCGGTACCACACCAGCTTGAAGCCTTCCTCGCGCTCGAGCCGGGTGAGCATGGCCTCCAGCTTGGCCACCGCGTCCCAGGAACCCATGGCCAGGGCCGTCACCGACACGTCGCGGCCGACGGTGGAAAGCCGTGCGTCCACCATGTTGCAGCCGCTGTCGGAAATGCGGCGGGTGACCGCCAGCAGGGGCGACTGCGGATGCGTGGTGTAGGCGCTGATCAGCAGGTGGTTTTCGTTGGTGGCGGGACGTGCTGCGGTGTCGGTCAATTCGATGTTCCGTGGCGGCGCGTCTGAAGCTGCGCGGAATGGTCCAAGCCAGCATACTTGCCGCCGCTTTCCACCCGCAAGTAACATCGGCCCCAGTCCCCGCAAGGCTCCTCCTTTGCACCTTTACGGCAGCATCACCGCCCTCGCGACCCCGTTCACGGCCGCCGGCGACATCGACTTCGACGCCTGGACCCGCCTGATCGACCGCCAGATTGCCGGCGGCAGCCGCGGCATCGTCGTGGCCGGGTCCACCGGCGAGGCCGCCGCGCTGTCCGATCCCGAGTTCTCGTCGCTGCTCGCAGCGGCGGTGGCGCAGGTGGCCGGCCGCATGGTGGTGCTTGCCGGCACGGGCCAGTCCAACACCGCCAAGACCATCGCCCAGACGGGCCTGGCCGCAGCGGGCGGTGCGGACGCCGCGCTGGTGGTGACACCCCCCTACGTGCGGCCGACCCAGGAAGGCCTGGTGGCGCACTATCGCGCGGTCGCCGAGCACGGGGGCCTGCCCGTGGTGCTCTACAACGTGCCCGGGCGCACCGGCTGCGACCTGCTGCCGTCCACGGTGGCCCAGCTTTGCCGCCATCCGGGCATCGTCGGGCTCAAAGAGGCGCGCGGCGACCGCGAGCGCTGGGAAGCGCTGTGCCCGCTGGCGGGCGATGATTTCGCACTGCTCAGCGGCGACGACCCGACGTTCGTCGGCGCCATCCTCGGCGGCGCGCGGGGGGTCATCTCGGTGGCTTCCAACGTGGTGCCGGGCACGTTCAGCCGCCTTTGCGAGCTGGCGGCAGCGGGCGAGGCGTCGGCCGCACAGGCGCTGGAAGCCCCGCTGCTGGAACTCTATGATTTCCTGGGAATCGAGCCCAATCCGATCCCGGTCAAGGCCCTGCTTTCCCGGTTCGGCATCGGCCACGGCCTGCGACTTCCGCTGCTGACCCTCTCGCCCGGGCACAATGCCCGGGCCGACGCGATGGCCGCCCTGTGCCAGCAAATCGAACACCCACGGCCCTAATCCCGCTTACCATTGCCATCGAGCCCGCGGCCAAGCCGCGGCGCCACCCAGGAGATCACCATGTCCGCGCCTTCGTCCCTTTTCCGCCCGCTTCTGATCGGCGCCGTCGCCATTGCCATGCTGTCCCAGTCAGGCTGCGCCTGGACGCGCAACAAGCTGGGCATGGACGCGAAGTACCAGGACAGTGTCCAGAACCAGCCGCTGGAGGTTCCGCCCGGCCTGGATGCGCCGCTGACCCTGGGTGCGGTCACCGTGCCCGACCTGGGCGCGAACGCCGGCTCCTCGTCCATCAGCCCCGGCGTGCCGGGCGCCGCCGCGGTGGCCAGCTTCACCCTGGCCGACAGCCCGGAAAGCGCCTGGCGCCGCATCGGCATCGCGCTGGGCAAGATCGACGGCGTCAGCAACATCGAGCCGGCGCAGGCGCTGTCCAGCTACGAGGTCACCTTCCAGGGCGCCACCATGCTGGTGCGCGCCCAGGCCAGCGACGGCCAGACCAGCGTGGTCGCCCTGGGCCCGGACGGCCAGCCGCTGGGCACCGGTCCGGCAGCGCAGCTGCTGGGACTGCTCAAGGCGCGCCTGGGCTGAGCCTGGCGCCAGCGGCAATGAAAGAGGGCGCCGCAAGGCGCCCTTTTTCATGGGGGTGCGGCGTGGGTCAGCGTTCGAGCTGGTCGAGCTTGCCGGCCTTGCCGTCCCATTCGGCCGCCTCGGGCAGGGGGTCCTTGCGGGTGGTGATCACCGGCCAGATGGCCGAGAGCTCGGCGTTGAGCGCGATGAAACCCTCCTGGCCCGCCGGCACGTCGTCTTCGGGGTAAATGGCCTTGGCCGGGCATTCGGGTTCGCACAGCGTGCAGTCGATGCACTCCTGCGGGTCGATCACCAGGAAGTTGGGGCCTTCGTGGAAACAGTCCACCGGGCAGACCTCGACGCAGTCGGTGTACTTGCAGCGGATGCAGTTTTCGATGACGACGAAGGGCATGGCGTTTCCGGAAGGCGTGTGTGGCCAGACCGTGATTCTAGCCCCGCGACGCCGCCAAGCCCAGCCTGCGGAGCGTCCGGCGCAGCCGTGGGCGGCGCAAAAAGAGGTTCTTCACCCAACTGAGTGGTTACGGTGCCGGCGCCACCGCGGAAGCGAGGGTCACTTCCTGCTCATGGCAGAGCCTTTTAAATCGCAGTAAGTGACCCTCGCTTCCAC
>NZ_JAIBFH010000034.1 GCF_019459675.1 Arenimonas sp. | reverse complement strand
GCGGCTGCCGATCCAGGCCTGGAAACTGACCCGCGAAAACTTCCGTCACGCCGGCGGCGGTCCGGCCTCACGCGTGGCGGTGACCGAGTCCGTGCGCGAGCTGCCCAGCCTCGACGGCCTGTCGCTGACCGAATTCGCGGTCGGTGAAAACCACATCCCCACCACCGCCTTTGGCCACGTGGTCGGCGAGGTGGGCCGCCGCGACCCGATGTTCGTCGTCACCAACGCCGACGGCAACGAGGCGTCCGCCATGGCCAACATCAACAAGGCGCTGACGATCCGCCACCCGACCACTGACGACCTCTATTTCCAGGGCCCGTCCGGCCAGGTCTACGAGCCGCTCAACGAGGACGCCTGCGCCGGTTTCGCGGTGGGGCTCGCGCTGTTCGGTGGCCGCAGCCTGTGGGCGAGCTACGAGTCCTTCGCCATCAACGGCCTGCCGATCTGGCAGACGGTCACACAGGCGATGGCCGAGCTGCGCCGCCCGACCCCGGCGACGGTGTGCCTGTTCACCGCCGGCGCGCTCGAACAGGGGCGCAACGGCTGGACCCACCAGCGCCCCGAGATCGAGAGCTACTTCGCCGCGATGATGCGGAACGGCAACGTCTACCCGCTGTTCCCGATCGACGCCAACATGATCCAGGCAAGCTACGACTGGGCCTTGCGCCAGCACAACAAGGGCATCGTCATCACCGCGTCGAAGTCGCCGCTGCCGATCCACGCCACGATGGCGCAGAGCTATCAGGCGATCGAAGACGGCGCGATGGTGCTGCAGGAGACCAAAGGCTCGCACACCGTGGTGTTCGCGGTGACCGGCGACATGGTGCTGCAGCCGGTGTTCGCCGCCGCCGAGAAGCTGGCCGAAGCCGGCATCGGCTCGCGCATCGTCGCCGTGGTCAACCCGCGCCGCCTGTACCGCCCGAGCGACGTGCTGTGGAACAGCGTGTCGTAACCCGACGGCCGCTTCATGGACGACGCCGCCTTCCACGCGATGTTCCACGGCGACGTGCTGATCGCCGTCAGCGGCGGCCCGTCGGGGCCGCTGGAGCCGGTGCTGCTGCGCAGCCAGGCCGCGCAACGCGACGTCTTCTGCTGGAAGCGCG
>NZ_JAIBFH010000029.1 GCF_019459675.1 Arenimonas sp. | reverse complement strand
GGGGGGGGGGGGGGGGCGGGCCCCCCCCCGCCACCGCGTCGCGGGTCAGCTGGCGCAGCGACCCGCGGTCGAGCCTGCCTTCGCTGGTGACGCGGATGATGCGGTGCTCGGCCAGGTGTTCGACGTTCCAGCCCATTTCGTCCCTCCGCCGCGCCGGGCCTACTGGGCCCGGATGGCGACCGCCTCGATGCCGTTGTTGCCGAGCGTCTGCTTGGCCGTTGCCAGCGCGCTGGCGTTGGCATAAGGCCCCAGGCGGACGCGGTAGATCGTGCCGCCGGCGATCTCGGCCGACTCCACGCGCGCCAGCTCGCCCGTCAGGGCAATGCGCGCCTTGAGCGCTTCGGCGTCGGAGGACGAACGGAACGCACCGGCCTGGATCAGGTAGCGCACGGTTTCGGCGTTGGCCGGCACCTCGGCGTCGGCGGGCTTTTCGGCCTCCGCCTGCGCCAGCGCCGGCAGGTCGGCGTCGGGGATGATGACTTCCTTGTCGCGCAGCACGTCGTAGAAATCGTACTTGGGCTTCCTGGGCTCCGGCGCCTCGCGCTGCGCCACCGGCTCCTCGGACGGCGTGGGCGCGCGCGCCTGCGGGTTGGGCTGGGGCAGCAAGCTGCCGTCCTTGCCCCAGTAACCCTGCACGAACAGCCCCACGGCGATCGCCAGGCCGCCCAGCATCCCGACCAGCAGCCAGATCCAGCCCGGCGTGCCGCTGCCGCCGTTGCGGCGGGCCTGTTTCTTGGGAGCGCGTCTGGCCATTACATGGTCTCCGGGGCGGACACGCCCAGCAGCGCCAGGCCATTGGCCAGCACCTGCTGCGTGGCCTTGCACAGGCCCAGGCGGGCGTTACGCAGCTCGTCATCCGGTACCAGGATGGGCTGGGCGTTGTAGAAAGCGTGGAAGGCGGCGGCCAGTTCGCGCAGGTAGTTGGCCAGCACCTGCGGTGCGCGGCTTTCGGCGGCGGCTTCGATCACTTCCGGGTAGCGCATCAGTTCGTCCAGCAGCGTGTCCTCGTGCGGCTGCATCAGGCGCTGGCGCGCCGCTTCGGCGGCGCTGCGGTTGTAGCTCAGCTGCTTTTCGGCCAGCTGGCGGAACAGCGAGCTGACCCGGGCGTGGGCGTACTGGATGTAATAGACCGGGTTCTCGTTGGAACGGCTCTTGGCCAGGTCCAGGTCGAAGTCCAGGTGCTGGTCGTTGCCGCGCATCACGTAGAAGAAGCGCGCCGCGTCGGTGCCCACTTCTTCGCGCAGTTCGCGCAGCGTGACGAAGCTGCCGGCGCGGGTGGACATCTGCACGCGCTCACCGCCGCGGAACAGGATGGCGAACTGCACCAGCTGTATCTCGATGCGGGCCGGGTCCAGGCCCAGGCCCTGCGCCGCGGCCTTGAGCCGGGCAATGTAGCCGTGGTGGTCGGCGCCGAAAATGTAGAGCGAGCGCTCGAAGCCGCGCTCGAACTTGCTCAGCAGGTAGCCGAGGTCGGAGGCGAAATACGTGGTGACGCCGTTCTCGCGCACCACCACGCGGTCCTTGTCGTCGCCGAAGGCGGTGGCGCGGAACCAGGTGGCGCCCTGGTCCTCGAACAGGTGGCCGTTCTCGCGCAGGGTGTCGATGGCGCGCTGGACATAGCCATCGGTGGCCAGCGAGCGCTCGGAGAAGAAGTTGTCGTGCATCACGCCGAAGCCGGCGAGATCGTCGCGGATGTCGGCCAAGCACCAGGTGAGGCCGGCGTCGAAGACGCTGCGGTAGCCGGCTTCGCCGACCAGCTGCTTGGCGCGCGCAATCAGCGCGTCCACGTGGGCTTCCTTGTCGCCGCCCTGGCCTTCGTCGGGCGGCAGGCCGTCGGTGATCTCGATGGCGCTGCGGCGCAGCGAATCGCCAGCCTTGGCGCGCAGGCCGCGGGCGATGTCCACCACGTATTCGCCCTTGTAGCCGTTGTCCGGGAAGCGCACGTTCACTCCGCCCAGCTCGTGGTAACGCAGCCACACCGATACGGCCAGGATGTCCATCTGGCGGCCGGCGTCGTTGACGTAGTACTCGCGCTGCACCGGGTGGCCGGCGGCATCAAGCAGGTTGGCGACGCTGGCGCCGTAGGCGGCGCCGCGGCCGTGGGCCACCTGCCGCCGGGCGGTGGGGGTGGGCGAGACAAACACCACCCGCACCGCCAACCCGCAGCCGG
>NZ_JAIBFH010000008.1 GCF_019459675.1 Arenimonas sp. | reverse complement strand
CCCCCCCCCCCCCCCCCCCCCCCCCCCCCCCCCGCGCTTCCTGGTGGACCACCGCCGCATGGTTCCCGACCTGGGCACGGCGGACATCTTCGACATGCCGCAGCGGGTGCAGGACCTGGGCTTTGGCCCGGACTTCCGCATCGCCCTGCTGGCCGCGCCGGACTCACCCAAGCGCGATGACTTCGAGTTCTACGCCATCCAGTGCGGCAACCGCGGCCTGCACTTCCTGCGCCTGTTCTTCGACTACCACAGCGCGCTCGAATGGGCGTCGCGCGGCCCGGGCTGATCAGCCGCGCTTGAGCAAAATAAGCGCGGACGTGTCGGAATCGCCTTCGCCGCGCAGCACCAGCTGGGCATAGTGGTCGCGCGCCATGCCGATGACGCTCGACGGCAGCCCCACTTCGTTGGCCATGGCCTGCACGATGGTGAGGTCCTTGAGCAGGTGCCCGCACTTGAAGCCGGGCGTGAACTGGCCCGCCAGCATCGTGCCGCCACGCTTTTCCAGGAACCAGTTGGCGGCCGCACCGGCCATCAGGGTCGGCAGCAGTTTCGCCGGATCCAGGCCCAGCTTTTCACCCAGCGCCAGTCCTTCGCACACCGCTTCGTTGATGCCGGCCACCAGCACCTGGTTCACGGCCTTGGTGGCCTGGCCGCTGCCGGTGTCGCCCATGTGGGCAATGCGCGCGGCGTAAGCGTCCAGGGCCGGCCGGGCGATCTCGAGGTCGGCGGCGTCACCGCCCACCATCACCGACAGCTTGCCGTTGCGCGCGCCCTCCACGCCGCCCGACACCGGCGCGTCCAGGAAGCCGATGCCGCGTGCCGCCAGCAGCGCCTGCGCGCTGCGCGCGGTACCCACCGACACCGTGGAATGGTCCACCACCACGCTGCCGGGCTTGAGCACGCCGGCCAGCGCCGTCACCTGCTGCATCACGTCGGCGTCCATCGAAACGCACAGCGCCACCACGTCGCAATCGGCGAAGTCGGCGTGCGTGGCGGCGGCACGCACCCCCAGCTGCGCAGCCAGCGCCTGGGCCTTGTCGCGCGAGCGGTTGTCGACGACCTCCAGCAGGCCTCGGGCGGCCAGATGGCCGGCCATCGGTGCGCCCATCGCGCCCAGGCCAATGAAGCCGGTCTTCATGCCGAGGTTCCGTTCGAGTTTTCCTCGTGCAGGTAGGTGTAGCCGGTGAGGCCGACCTCCAGCGCCACCAGCATCCTGGCGGCGTCGGCCGGCTCCAGCGCGGCCGCGTCCACCTTGGCCTTGTAGATCGCACGCAGCTCGGCCAGGTCGTAGCCCACGTAGTCCAGCATCACGTCGGTGGTGTCGCCCTTGCGCTGGCGCGTGACCGAATAGCCACCGCCGGCGTCCAGCTGCACGTTGGCCGTGTCGGTGTCGCCGAACAGGTTGTGGATATCGCCCAGCGTCTCCTGGTACGCGCCCACCATGAAGATGCCCAGGCGGTAGCTCTCGCCTTCGCGCGGCGTGTGCAGCGGCAGCGAGCTGTCCAGCGCCTCGGATTCGACATAGGTGTCGATGCGGCCGTCGGAGTCGCAGGTGAGGTCGGCGATCACGCCGCGGCGGTCGGGCGCCTCGTCCAGGCGCGCGATCGGCACGATCGGGAACACCTGGTCGATCGCCCACACGTCGGGGATGGATTCGAACACCGAGAAGTTGACGAAGTACTTGTCCACCAGCCGCTCGTTGAGCTCGTCCAGCGCGTCGCGGTGGCTGCGCTCCTCGCCGGTGAGGCGGGTGCGCACGGACTGGGCGATGGCATAGAACAGGTCGTCGAGCAGCGCGCGCTGCTCAAGCGTGAGCTGGCCCAGCGCATACAGGGCCTGGCCTTCGGCAAGGTGGTGCTGGGCCTCGTGGTAGAGCTCCAGCGCCGGGCGCTCGCCGAGCGCGGCGTGGGTTTCGCGCAGGTGGCGCACGGCCGCGGGTTCACCCGGCTGTTCGGCGGGCACGTTGCCTTCCGGCGCGCGCTCGACTTCCGACACGTTCACCACCATCACCGCGTGGTGCGCGGTCATGGCGCGGCCGGCCTCGGTCACCATCATCGGCGGCGTGATGCCGTGTTCGGTGCAGGCTTCGGCCAGCGGCTGCAGCAGGGTGTGCGCGTACTGGTCCAGGCCGTAGTTCATCGAACAGAAGCCGCGCGAACGCGTGCCTTCGTAGTCCACGCCCAGGCCACCGCCCGAATCCATGTAGCGGATGCCCAGGCCCATCTTGGTCAGCTCGACGAAGAAGCGCACCGCCTCGCGCATGCCGTTGGCGATGTCGCGCACGTTGGATATCTGCGAGCCCATGTGGAAGTGCAGCAGCTCGAGCGAGTCGAGCATGTCGGCGGCCTTCAGTCGCTCCACCAGGTCCAGCACCTGGCGCGGCGAAAGGCCGAACTTGGCTTTGTCGCCGCCGCTGTTCTGCCACTTGCCGGCGCCCAGCGAGGCCAGGCGCAGGCGCACGCCCAGGCCCGGGCGCACGCCCAGGGCCTTGGATTCCTCGATCACCATCGCCAGCTCGGACGGCTTCTCGATCACGATGTAGGTCTGCAGGCCCAGCTTGCGGCCGATCAGGGCCAGGCGGATGAACTCGCGGTCCTTGTAGCCATTGCAGATCACCAGGCTGCCGGGCTTGGCCAGGCCCAGCACGGCCATCAGCTCGGGCTTGGAGCCGGCCTCCAGGCCGAAGCCCTCGCCGCCCGCCGCAGCCAGCTCGCCGGCGACGCCGCGGTGCTGGTTCACCTTGATCGGATAGACGGCCGTGTAGCCGCCCCGGTAGTCCAGGTCGGCGATGGCGCGGCCGAAGGCGGCCTGCAGCTTGCCCAGGCGGTCGCCCAGCACGTCGGAAAAACGCAGCAGCAGCGGCAGCTTCAGGCCGGCGGCGGTGGCCTGGTTGACCACCTCGGGCAGGGCCAGTCCCGGGCCACCGGCGCCGCGTGGCAGCACCAGCATCCGACCCTGGGCGTCAACGTCGAAGTAGCCCTCGCTCCAGTAGGGAATGGAGTAGGTGTGTCGGGCGCGGTCGATGGACCAGGCGGGCATGGGCGTGATTCCGGGGTCAGGTGAGACGGGCATTGTAGCGCCCGGGGGTGACGGGTCCATGGAGGCGGGGCCGGGGCGCGCTGGCGCGGTTCAGGGGCCAAAAGCGCCATCCGTTACAATGCGGCCTCGTCTACGAACCTTCCTGGAAAAATGATGACTTCTTCTTCATCGACGTGGCTGCACGAGAACTTCGAGCACACCGGCTCTGCCTTCGGCCTGCGCATGGCCCGCAAGCTGGACGAAGTGCAGTCGCCGTTCCAGAAAATCGAAATGTACGAAAGCACCGACTGGGGCAACGTCATGCTGATCGACGGCGCCATGATGGTGACCACGCGCGACAATTTTTTCTATCACGAGATGATGGCGCACGCCCCGCTGTTCACCCACGCCAACCCCAGGGACGTGGTGATCATCGGCGGCGGCGACTGCGGCACGCTGCGCGAAGTGCTGCGCCACCCCGGCGTGCGCACCGCGGTGCAGTGCGACATCGATGAACAGGTGACGCGCATGGCCGAGAAATACTTTCCGGAGCTGTGCGAATCCAACGGCGACCCGCGCGCCACGGTGATGTTCGACGACGGCATCGCCTATATGAAGAACGCCGCGCCCGAGTCCATCGACGTGATCATCGTCGACTCCACCGACCCGGTCGGCCCGGCCGAGGGCCTGTTCAACCGAGCCTTCTACGAAACCTGCCTCAAGGCCCTGCGCCCGGGCGGACTGCTGGTGCAGCAGAGCGAATCGCCGCTGGCGCTGATGCAGCTGATCCTGGACATGCGCAGCGCGATGACCGAAGCCGGCTTCACCCGCTTCCGCACCCTGCCCTTCCCGCAGCCGTGCTACCCGACCGGCTACTGGAGCTGCACCATTGCCTCGAAGGAAGCGCGCGACCTCACGCAGTTCCGCAAGGCCGACGCCGCCGCCAAGACCTTCGACACCCAGTACTACACCGCCGATGTGCACCAGGGCGCGCTGGCGCTGCCGCCGTTCGTGGCGCGCGCGCTGGGCGACTGACCCCGCCGCCTCAGCGCGGGCCAAAAGAACCGGCGCCCTGGGGCGCCGGTTTTTTCATGCGTGCTGGCGCAGCGACTACTGGACCGTGAACTCGCGGCTCATCGCCGGCTGGCCGTCCAGGGAAATCTCGATCGTGTAGCGCCCCACCGGCCAGCCGTCCATCTTGCCGATCTGGAAGGTGGTGGTGCCCGTGCCGGCGACGTCGAAGGGCTTGGACTCTTCGTGGACCACCTTGCCGTCCTGGTCCAGCCAGCGCGTGCCAACCACGCCCCGGGCCAGGGCGGCGCCGTCGTTGCCGGCCGTGTAAATGACGACCACCACGCTGTCCATGGGCGCGAAGGTGGTCTTGGCTTCAACCAGCCCGCCGTCGGCGTCGAGGGCATTGCCCAGCTCGACTTTGGAGATGCTGGCGGTGGCCATGGCGACGGGCGCAGGCGCCGTGGCGGCGGGGTCGGCCGCCGGCGCAGCGTCGGGGGCCTGCGTCTGGGCGTCCGGCGCACCGGCCGGTGCCTCGGACTGGCAGGCCGACAGCGACAGCGTGGCCAAAACGACGGCGGCGGCGAAATTCAGGGTCTTGCGGGTCATCGGTATTCCTTCCTGCAGGCGGCTGCCCTGCCGCAAGCGTACCGGCCTTGGGCCGGGCCGTCACCGGGGCTGCCGGCCGACGCAAAACCAGCGCCCGGAGGCGCTGGTTTTGCCCTGCATCGCCGAGGGGCTAGAGCGCGTCGCCGTCCAGTTCGCCCGTGCGGATGCGCAGCACCTTCTCGAGTTCGTAGACGAAGATCTTGCCGTCGCCGATCTTGCCGGTGTTGGCCGCCGACTGGATGGCTTCGACCACGCGCTCCACCTGGTCGGTGGTGACCGCCACTTCGAGCTTGATCTTGGGCAGGAAATCGACCACGTACTCGGCGCCGCGATACAGCTCCGTGTGGCCTTTTTGCCGGCCGAAGCCCTTGACCTCGGTGACCGTGACGCCGGTGACGCCGACTTCGCTGAGCGATTCCCGGACGTCGTCGAGCTTGAATGGCTTGATGATGGCCATGACCATTTTCATGAGTGAGCTCCCGGATCCTTAGAGGTTGTAACCGCGTTCGTTGTGCAGGGCGATGTCGAGGCCCTCGGACTCGGCTTCTTCGCTGACGCGAAGACCCATCGTCCACTGGATGGCCTTGAGTATGACAAGCGTGGCCACGGCGGTGTAGATGACGGTGAAGCCGACGCCCTTGGCCTGGATCCAGACCTGCGCGCCGATGTCGGTGACGGTGCCGAAGCCGCCCAGCGCGGGGGCTGCGAACACGCCGGTGAGGATGGCGCCGACGATGCCGCCGATGGCGTGCACGCCGAACACATCCAGCGAGTCGTCATAGCCCAGCGAGCGCTTGATGCTGGTGGAGAACACGAAGCAGATCAGGCCGGCCGATGCGCCGATGGCGAGCGCGCCGATGGGGCCGGCCGTGCCCGAAGCCGGGGTAATCGCCACCAGGCCCGCCACCGCGCCCGAGACGATGCCCAGCACGCTGGCCTTGCGGTGGATCAGCCATTCCGCGCCCATCCAGCTCAGTGCGGCGGCCGCGGTGGCCACCTGGGTCACCAGCATCGCCATGCCGGCGGTGCCGTTGGCGGCCACGGCCGAGCCGGCGTTGAAGCCGAACCAGCCCACCCACAGCAGGCTGGCGCCAATGACGGTGTAGCCCAGGTTGTGCGGCGGCATGGCCGTGGTCGGGTAGCCCTTGCGCTTGCCCAGCACGATGGCCGCCACCAGGCCGGCGATGCCGGCATTGATGTGCACCACGGTGCCGCCGGCGAAGTCCAGCACGCCCCAGTCCCACATCAGGCCGCCGTCGCCGCTCCACACCATGTGGGCGATGGGCGCGTATACGAAGGTGAACCACAGGGTCATGAACACCAGCAGGGCGGAGAACTTCATCCGCTCGGCAAAGGCGCCCACGATCAGGGCCGGGGTGATGATGGCGAAGGTCATCTGGAAAACGATGAACACGCTTTCCGGTACCGCCAGCACCAGGCTGTCCAGGGTCAGGCCCTTGAGGAAGGCCTTGTCGAGCCCGCCCACGAAGGAGTTGAAGTTCACCACGCCCTTTTCCATCCCGGTGGTGTCGAACACCAGGCTGTAGCCGTAAATCACCCAAAGCACCGAAACCAGGGCGGTGATGGCGAAGCACTGGATCAGCACCGAAAGGACGTTCTTGGACCGGACCATGCCGGCGTAGAACAGGGCCAGCCCGGGCAGGGTCATCATCAGCACCAGCAGGGTGGCGACGATCATCCAGGCGGTGTCGCCGGTATTGAGGGTGGCAGGCGCCGCCTGGGCCATGGCCGGCAGGGCCAGGCCGGAGACGAGTAGCGCGGGGACAGGCAGGGCTCTGGGGCCGATCGGGCGGTGGGGCTTTGCGGAAACCATAATGGAATGCCTCCTGGCGCTGAGGGAAAGGGACTCGGGGGAGAGCACCTGAACCATGACCCACTGATGACGGATTGATTGCTCGTCCGTGGCGTGTTCTATTGTTGGGCCCCGATCGGACGGGTTTCGACGCCCGACCCGCGACGGTTGCCTACCCCGCGCCGCCCGCATCCCCGACATGCCCGCCACGGGCGCGGACGCAGACTGCAGGCGTCCAACGGAGTCCACGCCATGATCGACCTCAAGAACCTCGACGACCTCGCCCGCAAGCTCAGCGACGTGGTGCCGCCCGGCCTCAAGGAAGCGCGCGCCGACCTGGAACAGAACTTCAAGTCCACGCTGCAGGCGGGCCTGGGCCGGCTCGACCTGGTGACGCGCGAAGAGTTTGAAGTGCAGCGCGCCGTCCTGCTGCGCACGCGCGAAAAACTCGACGCGCTCGAACGTGCGCTCACCGTACTCGAGGCGCGCTCGGCCACGCCGGGCGACAGCAAGAACTAAGCGCCGCGTTTTCCACAGCCATGAACCTGGCGCTGGCGCACAGCCGCGCCCGGGCCGGCGTGCATGCGCCCGCCGTCCGGGTCGAAGTGCATCTGGGCGGCGGCCTGCCCAACTTCACGCTGGTGGGGCTGCCCGCGGCTGCGGTGCGTGAAAGCCGTGAACGCGTGCGCGCCGCGATCCAGAACGCGCAGTTCGAGTTCCCGCAGCGGCGCATCATCGTCAACCTGGCGCCCGCCGACTTGCCCAAAGAGGGCGGCCGCTACGACCTGGCCATCGCCCTGGGCATCCTGGCCGCCAGCGGGCAAATCCCGATGCCGTCGCTGTTGGACATCGAGCTGCTGGGCGAACTCGCGCTCACCGGCGAACTCAAGCCGGTGGACGGCGTGCTGCCCGCGGCGCTGGCGGCCGCGCAGGCCGGGCGCCTGCTGATCCTGCCGGCCGGCAACGGCGCCGAGGCGGCGCTGGCCTCGGGCGTGCAGGCGCGCACGGCGCGCACGCTGCTGGAAGTCTGCGCGCATCTGCAGGGCATCAAGACCCTGCCGCTCGCGCAGCCCACGGCCGTCAGCCTGGAAGCGCCACGCTACCCC
>NZ_JAIBFH010000475.1 GCF_019459675.1 Arenimonas sp. | reverse complement strand
GGTTTCGCCCAGGATCACGACGGCGTTGGCGGCGTTCTTGAGCGCGTCGGCCATGGCCTTCGCACCGTCATGGTCGTGCACGGCGATGGCGGCCGGCAGCGATGCCCCCGCAGCCTGCGCCACGGCCGCCAATGCACCCGGCAGCTGCGACGGCGCAACGATGCGCTTGCCGGAGACGGCGAACGTGAACTCGTAGTCCACCGGGTTGATGGCAAACACCTTGGCGCCGGCCTTGCCGGCCTTGTGCAGGCGCTGGTGCAGCAGCGGCAGTTCATGGCGCAGGTTGCAGCCCACCAGCAGCACGACGTCGGCCTGCTCGAGTTCGGCGACCGGCATCTGGAAGGTTTCAGCGAACGCGTCGTCGGCGAAGTCCAGCGCCGACAGGCGATGGTCCACATGGCCGGTGCCCAGGCCCAGGGCGAGCGCGGCCAGCAGGCCACCCTCTTCGTTGGACGTGGCCGGGTGCGCCAGCACGCCCAGCGAATCGCCGGCGTCCTGCAGCAGCCTGGCGGCCAGCGGCAGCGCCTCGTCCCAGCTGGCTTCGCGCCAGGCGTCGCCTTCGCGAACCAGCGGCCGGGTGGCGCGGTCGGCGGCGGCGAGGCCCTGGTGCGAATAGCGGTCGCGGTCCGACAGCCAGCACTCGTTCACCGCTTCGTTGTCGCGCGGCACGGTGCGCAGCACGTCGCCGCGGCGGGCGTGCAGGTAAAGGTTGGAGCCCAGGGCGTCGTGGTAGCCGATGCTCTCGCGCGCCACCAGTTCCCAGGCGCGGGCGCGGTAGCGGAAGACCTTGTTGGTGAGGGCGCCCACCGGGCAGACGTCGATCACGTTGCCCGACAGTTCCGTCATCAGCGGCTTGCCGTCGTAGGTGCCGATCTGCAGGTCTTCGCCGCGATACATGCCGCCCAGCTCGAACGTGCCGGCGATGTCGGCGGTGAAGCGGATGCAGCGCGTGCACTGGATGCAGCGGGTCATGTCGGTGGCGACCAGCGAACCCAGGTCCTCGTCCACGACCACGCGCTTGCGGTCGACGTAGCGCGACACCGACCGGCCGTAGCCCATCGACACGTCCTGCAGTTCGCACTCGCCGCCCTGGTCGCAGATCGGGCAGTCCAGCGGGTGGTTGATCAGCAGGAATTCCATGACGTTGCGCTGCGCGTCGAGCGCGCGCTTGGTCTGGGTGGTGACCTTCATGCCTTCCATCACCGGCGTGGCGCAGGCCGGCGCGGGCTTGGGCATCTTCTCCACGTCCACCAGGCACATGCGGCAGTTGGCCGCGATGGGAAGCTTCTCGTGGTAGCAGAAGCGCGGCACCGGGATGCCGGCCTTGTCGGCGGCCTGGATGATCATCGAGCCCTTGGGCGCGGTCATGGCCACGCCGTTGATCTCGATGTTCACCACGTCGGGGGCGACGTTGGGAGCGACGGGGACAGCGCTCATGCGGCCTCCGCCGTGGCCAGCTGGCCCTTGGCTTCATCGTCCACGTAGAAGCGCTTGTTGACGATGGCGTACTCAAACTCGTGCCAGAAGTGGCGCAGGAAGCCCTGCACCGGCCAGGCGGCGGCTTCGCCGAACGCGCAGATGGTGTGGCCTTCGATCTGGCCCGCGGCGCCCTTGAGCATGTGCAGGTCTTCCATCGTGGCGTGACCGTCCACGATGCGGGTCAGCACCCGGTACATCCAGCCCGTGCCCTCGCGGCAGGGCGTGCACTGGCCGCAGGACTCGGCGTAGTAGAAGCGGGCAATGCGCTGGCAGGCACGCACCATGCAGGTGGTGTCGTCCATTACGATCACGGCGCCCGAACCCAGGCCGGAACCGGCCTTCTGGATCGAGTCGTAGTCCATCGTGCAGGCCATCATGGTGTCGGCGGGCAGCACCGGCATGGACGACCCGCCGGGGATCACGGCCTTGAGCTTGCGGCCACCCTTCATGCCGCCGGCCATGGCCAGCAGCTCGCTGAAGGGGGTGCCGAGGCGGATCTCGAAGTTGCCGGGCTTGTCCACGTGGCCAGACACCGAGAACACTTTCGGGCCGCCGTTGTTGGGCTTGCCGAGGTTCAGGAACCACTCGCCGCCGTTGCGGATGATGGCCGGCACCGAGGCGTAGGTTTCGGTGTTGTTGATCGTGGTCGGGCGGCCGAACAGGCCGTAGTTGGCCGGGAACGGCGGCTTGTAGCGCGGCTGGCCCTTCTTGCCTTCCAGCGACTCCATCATCGCGGTCTCTTCGCCGCAGATGTAGGCGCCGGCGCCGAGCGCGCCATGGATGTCCACGTCCACGCCCGAGCCCAGCACGTCCTTGCCCAGCCAGCCGTTGGCGTAGGCTTCCTTGAGCGCTTCCTCGAAGTGTTCGAAGGGCTCGTGGTGGAACTCGCCGCGCAGGTAGTTGTAGCCCACGGTGCAGCCGGTGGCGTAGCAGGCAATGGCCATGCCCTCGATCACCGAATGCGGGTTGTAGCGCAGGATGTCGCGGTCCTTGCAGGTGCCCGGCTCGGATTCATCGGAGTTGCACAGGATGTACTTCTGCCCCGGCGAGTTGCGCGGCATGAAGCTCCACTTCAGCCCGGTCGGGAAGCCGGCGCCGCCGCGACCGCGAAGGCCCGACTGCTTGATCATCTCGATCACCGCGGCCGGGTCCATCTTCTCGGTGAGGATCTTGCGCCATGCGGCATAGCCGCCGGTCTTGAGGTAGTTGTCGTACGACCACGGCTTGTCGAAGTGCAGCGTGGTGTAGACGACGTTGTGCTCCTGCGGCGCCGGGCCGACGGGGCCGGTGGGCTGGGAATAGTGGGAAGCGTGCGCCATGGCCTTGCTTACTCCAGTCCGTCGAGCAGGGCGTCCACTTTTTCAGTGGTGAGCCGCTCGTGGTAATGACCGTCGATCACCATCATCGGCGCCGCCGAGCAGGCGGCCAGGCACTCTTCCTCGATCTTGAGGAAGATGCGGCCGTCCGGCGTGCTTTCGCCGTGCTTGATGCCGAGCTTTTTCTCGCAGTGGCTGACGATGCCTTCGGCACCGTTGAGCCAGCAGCTGATGTTGGTGCAGATGGCGACCTTGTGCCGGCCCACCGGGACCAGGTCGAACATCGAATAGAACGTGGCCACTTCATAGGCCCACACCGGCGGCAGGCCCAGGTACTTGGCGGTGGCGGCGATGATCTCGTCGCTCAGCCAGCCGCCGTTCTGTTCCT
Source organism: Arenimonas sp. (assembly GCF_019459675.1). Taxonomy (GTDB): domain Bacteria; phylum Pseudomonadota; class Gammaproteobacteria; order Xanthomonadales; family Xanthomonadaceae; genus Arenimonas. The sequence continues at coordinate 5,066 of NZ_JAIBFH010000475.1, read as the reverse complement.
GCGAGGCCATCAGGCCCTGGATGACGGCCGAACGCTTGCGGTCGGCCGGGAACTTGGCGGCCCAATGGTCGATGTGCGCGCGCGTGGCGTCGCTGAGCGCAACCATAGGGTCGACGTCCTGGCAGGCAGCGAAATTTCCTGTGGCTTTCATCGGTCAAACAATCCTTAGCGATCGATTTCGCCGAAGACGATGTCGTAGGTTCCGATCATCGCAACGACGTCGGGCAACATGTGGCCGCGCACGATCGTGTCCATGGAAGACAAGTGGGCAAAGCCCGGGGCGCGCAGCTTCAGGCGGAACGGCTTGTTGGCGCCGTCGGAAACGATGTACGCGCCGAACTCGCCCTTGGGCGCTTCGACCGCGGCGTACGCTTCGCCGGCCGGCGTGCAGTAGCCTTCGGTGAAGAGCTTGAAGTGGTGGATCAGCGCTTCCATGTCGTCCTTCATCTCGGCGCGCGACGGCGGCGCCACCTTGAAGTTCTTCACCATCACCGGGCCCGGGTTGGCGCGAAGCCACTGGACGCACTGCTTGATGATGCGGTTGGACTGGCGCATTTCCTCGACGCGCACCAGGTAGCGGTCGTAGCAGTCGCCCTGCACGCCAACGGGAATGTCGAAGTCGACCTTGTCGTAGGCGGCGTAGGGCTGCTTCTTGCGCAGGTCCCAGGCCAGGCCCGAGCCACGCAGCATCGGGCCGGTCATGCCCCACGCCAGCGCCATGTCCACCGGCACCACGCCGATGCCAACGGTGCGCTGCTTCCAGATGCGGTTGTCGGTGAGCAGGGTCTCGTACTCGTCCACGCGCTGCGGGAAGTCGCTGGTGAAGGCGTCGAGGTAGTCCAGCAGCGAGCCCTCGCGCCATTCATTGGCACGCTTGAGGTCCACGCCCTTGCGCCACGGCGATTCGCGGTACTTGGGCATGGCGTCGGGCAGGTCGCGGAAGACGCCGCCCGGCCGGTAGTAGGTGGCATGCAGGCGCGCGCCGGAAACCGCCTCGTAGCAGTCCATCAGCTCTTCGCGCTCGCGGAACGCATAAAGGAACACCGCCATCGCGCCAAGATCGAGGCCGTTGGAGCCGATCCACATCAGGTGGTTCAGGATGCGGGTGATCTCGTCGAACATGGTGCGGATGTACTGGGCGCGGATGGGCGCCTCGACCCCCAGCAGCTTTTCGATGGCCAGCACGTAGGCGTGTTCGTTGCACATCATCGACACGTAGTCGAGCCGGTCCATGTAGCCGATGGACTGGTTGTAGGGCTTGGATTCGGCCAGCTTCTCGGTGCCGCGGTGCAGCAGCCCCACGTGCGGGTCGGCGCGCTGCACCACCTCGCCGTCCATCTCCAGCACCAGGCGCAGCACGCCGTGCGCGGCCGGGTGCTGGGGGCCGAAGTTGAGGGTGTAGTTGCGGATTTCCTGGGTCATGGCGTGGCCGGATCCTTTCGCGGATGCTCGCTGGCGGCCTGCTGCCAGCGCGAGTCCTCGCGCACCACGCGCGGCACGCCGACGCGTGGTTCGATCGAGACGGGTTCGTAGACCACGCGCTGGCGTTCGGCGTCGTAGCGCACTTCGACGTTGCCGGTCAGCGGGAAATCCTTGCGGAACGGATGGCCGACGAAGCCGTAGTCGGTGAGGATGCGGCGCAGGTCCGGGTGACCCTCGAAGAGGATGCCGAACAGGTCGAAGCATTCGCGCTCGAACCAGTTTGCCACGGGATATACATCCACGAGCGACGAGACGGTCGGCAGGCTGTTGTCAGCCGCAAAGCAGCGCAAGCGAAGCCTGCGGTTGTTGCGCACCGAAAGCAGGTGCACCACCACCGAGAAGCGACGCTCGGGGCCGTTGCCGCGCGGGCGGTTTTCCCAGCTGAAGCGGCCCGGACCGGCGCCGTCGACGCCGCGCGAGAAGCCTTCGTTGGAAACGTCGGTGGTTTCCCACTCGTCGTCGCCGTAGCCCAGGAAATCGACGCCGCACAGATCAACCAGCTGCTCGAACCCGAAATCGGGCTCGTCGCGCAGAATGCGCGCCGACTCGAACCAGGATTCGGGAGTGACTTCCAGCGTGGTTTCGCCCAGCGCTTCGCGCACCGACACCACGCGCTCGGCGAGGCGAGCCTTCAGGCGTTCGATGAAACTGGTGGTGGTTTCGACCATGGCGTCGGCTGGGTCCTTAGCGGGCGATGGTGTTGGTGCGGCGGATTTTCTTCTGCAGCTGCAGGATGCCGTAGATGAGCGCCTCGGCCGTCGGCGGGCAGCCCGGCACGTAGATGTCCACCGGCACGACGCGGTCGCAGCCGCGGACCACCGAATAGGAATAGTGGTAGTAGCCGCCGCCGTTGGCGCAGCTGCCCATCGAAATCACCCACTTGGGCTCGGGCATCTGGTCGTAGACCTTGCGCAGCGCCGGCGCCATCTTGTTCACCAGCGTGCCGGCCACGATCATCACGTCGGACTGGCGCGGCGACGGCCGGAAGATGACGCCGAACCGGTCCAGGTCCAGGCGCGCGGCGCCCGCATGCATCATTTCCACGGCGCAGCAGGCCAGGCCAAACGTCATCGGCCACATCGAGCCCGTGCGGGCCCAGTTCACCAGCGTGTCGACGTTGGTGGTGACGAAGCCGCGCTCGATCAGCGGGTTGTCGCCCTCGGGGCGCAGGATGTCGTCCACCACCCCGATCGGCTCGGGGTTGTTCATCACGCGCGCGATCGCGGAGGTCACTCCCATTCCAGGGCTCCCTTCTTCCAGACGTAGATGTAGCCCAGCACCAGCAGGCCGATGAAGATGCCCATTTCGGTGAGGCCGACGATGCCGAGGTTGCGGAAGTTGACCGCCCAGGGGAATACGAAGGCGATTTCCAGGTCGAAGATGATGAACTGGATGGCGATGAGGTAGTAGCGCACGTCGAACTGCATGCGCGCGTCCTCGAAGGCCTCGAATCCACATTCGTACGGCGAGAGTTTTTCGCTCGTGGGTCGCTTCGGGCCAAGGCCCCAACCCAACACCAGCAGGACGATGCCCAGACCGGTGGACACGAAAAGGAAAAGCAGGATCGGCAGATATTCGCCCAGCACGCGCGCGTCCTCACCCTTGCGCCCTTGGGCGCGTTCGTGCCGCCGCTCCAGCTTCGCCGGGCGGCAGCCCGTACAACAAGTTGGTGCCCGAGGGGGGACTCGAACCCCCACGACCTAAGTCGCTACCACCTCAAGGTAGTGCGTCTACCAATTCCGCCACCCGGGCAGGTGTGCCTCCACTCAATCAATGCATGAGCGGAGGCGGCAAATTATAGCAGCGGATCAGCCTTCCTGGCTGCCCTTTTCATCACCCTGCGCAGGTGCCGGCGCAACCGGCTCCGCTTCGGTGGATTCAACCGGCGCCGCCGGAACTTCCCCGGTGCCGCCGGCAGCGGGAACGGGAGCCGCCGGGATCACGGGAACGTCACCATTGGCCGCCGGGGCCGGGTCGGCCACGGCCGCGGTGGGCACTTCGGACATCGCGCCGATGTCTTCCACAGGCGCCAGGCTGGTGGTGCTGCGGGTGGCGTTCCACGCCATGCCCAGGCTCATCGCGAAGAACACGACGGCAAGCCACTTGGTGGCCGTGGACAGGAAGTTGGCGGAACCGCGCGCGCCGAACACGGTGGCCGAGGCACCGCCGCCGAAGCCGGAACCTGCAGCGGCGCCCGAGCCGCGCTGCATGAGGATGAGCACGATCATCGAGATCGCGACCAGCACATAGATGACACTGATGATGGTGAGCAGCATGGTGTGTACGTTTACCTCGCCGCCGCGGCAGCGATTGCCAGGAAATCCTGGGCCACGAGGGACGCGCCCCCGATGAGGCCGCCGTCGACGTCGGGCTGGGAAAACAGCTCGGCCGCGTTGGCGGGTTTGACGCTGCCACCGTAAAGCAGGGGCAGCGAGCCGGCGATTCTAGCATCGTGTGCGCGCAGTTCGCCACGGAGGAAGGCGTGGACCTCCTGGACCTGGTCCGGGCTGGCCGTCCGCCCGGTGCCGATGGCCCATATCGGCTCATACGCCAGCACGGCGTGCCCGAAGGCCGCGATGCCCGCCAGCTCCAGCACCGGCTCGAGCTGGCGCTGGAGGGCCCACTCGGTATGCCCCGCCTCGCGCTGGCCCAGGGTCTCGCCCACGCAAAGGATGGGCGTGAGGGCGGCCTTCTGGGCGGCGACGAACTTCTCGGCGACGCGCTGGCTGTCCTCTTCGTGGTACTGGCGGCGCTCGGAATGACCCACCAGCACGTACCGCGCCCCCACGTCGCGCAGCATGCGGCCCGAGGTTTCGCCGGTGTAGGCGCCCTGGTCGTTCACGTCCAGGTCCTGGCCGCCAAAGGCCAGGCCGTCACGCAGGTAGCGGTCGGCCAGCTCGCCCAGGTAAGGGGTGGGCGGCAGGATCACCATTTCCACGCCGGCCGCGCGCGGCGCCGCCACCAGTTCATCCATCAGGGCGCGCGCGAACGCGCGGTCCCCATGCAGTTTCCAGTTGCCGGCCACAATCTTCGGGCGCATGTCGGTGTCCTCGGAATCAGGCGTGAAGGATACCGCGCCCGGCCAGGACCTGACGAACCGGGGGCCATGCCGGTGATAATGCGGCCATCCCGCCGCACGAGCCCCCTGCCATGACCCCTGCCCTTCCCCGTGGCCACGCCCTGATCACGGGGGCCTCCAGCGGCATTGGCGCCGCGCTGGCCCGCGAATCGGCCCGCCGGGGCTTGCCGCGGGGGCTGGGGGCGCCCCGCGCCGACCGGCTGCAGGCGCTGGCCGCCGAGCTCTCTGCGCAGGTGGACTGCGTGGTGATCGCCGCCGACCTGGCCGATCCCGCCACCCCGGCGCGCCTGTTCGAACAAACCCAGGAGCGCGGGCTGTTCATCGCCACGCTGGTGAACAACGCCGGCTACGGCGTGCCCGGCCGCTATCTTTCCGCCGACTGGAAGACCCACGCCGACTTCCTGCAGGTGCTGATGACCTCGGTGGCCGAACTCACCCACCGCTACCTGCCCGCGATGGAGGCCGCCGGCGACGGCCGGATACTGAACATCGCTTCGCGGGGGGG
>NZ_JAIBFH010000312.1 GCF_019459675.1 Arenimonas sp. | reverse complement strand
ACAGGTCCATCTTGTGCTGCAGCGAATCGGGGATGGACATCGTGCGCACGTAGTCCCAGAACGGCGTGTCGCTGCGCTCGGTGGCATGGTAGTGCAGGATCAGGAAATCGCGGATCTTGTCGAACTCGAAGTGCGAGTGGGCGTTGAACTCGTCCACGTCCACCGCGTCGAACCCGGCGTGCGGGAAGAAGGCCGTCAGCCGGGCGATGCCCGACTGGATCAGGTGGATGGACGTGGACTCCAGCGGCTCCATGAAGCCCGAAGCCAGGCCGATGGCCACCACGTTCTTGTTCCAGAACTTGTTGCGCTTGCCGGTGGTGAAGCGCAGCGGCTTGGGCGTCATCAGCGCCTCGCCCTCCAGGTTGGCCAGCAGGGTGCTGGCGGCTTCGTCGTCGCTGATGAACTGGCTGGAGTAGACGTAGCCGTTGCCCACGCGGTGCTGCAGCGGAATGCGCCACTGCCAGCCGGCGGTGCGCGCGGTGGAGCGGGTGTAGGGCGTCAGCGGGCCGCTGCTGGCGCACTGCACGGCCATGGCGCGGTCGCAGGGCAGCCAGTGGGTCCAGTCCTGGTAGCCGGTGTGCAGGGCCTGTTCAATCAGCAGGCCGCGGAAGCCCGAGCAGTCCACGAACAGCTGGCCCTCCACGCGTTCGCCGCTTTCCAGCACCACGGCATCCACGAAACCGTCTTCCGGGCGCAGCGTCACCTGCGCCACTTTGCCTTCGGTGCGGCGCACGCCGCGCGCCTCGGCGTAGCCGCGCAGGTAGCGCGCGTACAGGCCCGCGTCGAAGTGGTAGGCGTAGGCGATGTCGGCCATGGGCGAGTTCGGCCGGTCGGTGAGCGCCGGCATGAACTTGTTGGCGCGCGCGGCGGCGGTGTTGATCGAATAATCGTCCAGCGGGCCGGCCTGCCCGGCCTGCCGCAGCTTCAGCCAGTGCTGGTAGAAGGGAATCACGCCCAGGTCCTGGCCGATCTTGCCGAAGCCATGGATGTAGCTGTCGCCCAGGCGGCCCCAGTTCACGAACTCGATGCCCAGCTTGAACGAGCCCTTGGTTTCGCGGATGAAATCGTTCTCGTCGATCTCCAGCGCCTGGTTGAACAGCTTGATCATCGGGATGGTGGCTTCGCCCACGCCCACCGTGCCGATGTCCTCGGATTCAATCAGCCGGATACGGTGCTGGGGGCCGAGCACCTTCGACAGCGCCGCTGCCGTCATCCAGCCGGCGGTGCCGCCTCCCACGATCACCACGTCGCGAACCTGCCCTTCCATGCCCTGCTCCTGAGTCCCTGCCGCGCCCCAACGGGCGCCGCCTGCCGATGCTTCCACGCCGCGTGCCGCGTTTCAATCCAGCACGTACACCACCGCCGAGCGCGCCGGCACGGTGAAGGTGCCGCTTTCACGCGCGAACCGGGCCTCCCGCGCCCGGGGGTCGCCCGCGGTCGCGGCCCCCCCCCCCCGGGGGAGCGGGGAGGGCGGCCCCCCGGGCGCCGGGCCGGTGGCGGGTGGGGGCGGC
>NZ_JAIBFH010000454.1 GCF_019459675.1 Arenimonas sp. | reverse complement strand
GCCACCGCCGACGACGACACCTGGCCGCAGGCCACCGCCGTCACCCGGGACGGAGCCGAGGCCGACCTGGTCGTGCAGTTGGGCGACATCGACAATCTCGGCTTCGGCTGGCCCGCGGGCTTCACGCCCTTCAGCGGCAGGTCCACGCCAGCGCACCCCTTCCCTTTCCAGCCCGGCACCGATGATCCCCCGGGCACCGATCGGATCATGGTGGTCAGCGGCTACGGCGCGGGCGCCGGCTCCCGCGACGGCTATACCTATGAAACCTCGCGTCCGGACAACCTGCCGCAGTCCCTGTTGCTGGAATTTGACCTGCAGGGCCTGGCCGTGACCTCGGCGGCGCTGCAGCTTTTCGTTGACGATTTCCAGTCACCCAGCATGGGCAGCCGTTTTCGCGTCTGGCTGGACGGCCGCGAAACCACCGACCTGCCGGTGGTGCTCAATTCGCTCGACCAAACCGGCCCGATCGGAAAGCTGCTGACCCTCCAACTGCTGCCTGAATACCTGGACCTGCTGGCCGAAGGCAAACTCGAGATCCGCATCGACGACCCCGACCATGACGCCGGCGACGGCTTCGCGGTCGATTTCGCCCGGCTGCTCGTCAACCCCAAGGGCTATCGCTATTCGGGCACGGTGCGCGGCACCGCGGTTACCGCCGGTTCGGGCAAGCCGCTCGCCGGCGTGCTGGTGTCGGCGGCCAACGTGCGCCAGGCCCTCACGGACGAGCAGGGCCGGTTCGAGCTGCTGCAGGTGCCCGCCGGCATGGTGGTCACCAGCGGCAGCAAGCCCGACCACGCCGGCGACAGCGAAGCCAGCGACCTGGAAGACGGGCAAACCGTGGATGTGGTGCTGGAGTTGGCTCCGCTTGGCAAGGACAGCGAGTCGCTGGCCGGGCAACTGGCGCGGGACGGCGCCGTGGACCTGCACGGCATTTACTTCGACTCCGCCAAAGCCACGCTCAAGCCCGAGTCAGACGCCACCCTGCAGCAGGTGCTGGGCGTGCTGACCGCCGACAAATCGCTCCGGCTGGTGATCACCGGCCATACCGACAGCGAGGGTGACACGGCCTACAACCTTGGCCTGTCCCAGCGGCGCGCGGCCGCGGTGATGCAGTGGCTTGCCGGCCAGGGCGTGGATGCCGGAAGGCTGTCTTCGCAAGGGTTGGGCGAATCGCGCCCCGTGGCCGACAACGACACCGACGCCGGTCGCGCGCTCAATCGCCGCGTTCAACTGAGCGTCGCCGACTAGTTCAGGGGCTGGCGACCCAGCGTCACCCGGTCGCGCTGTTCCAGGTCGCGTTCGGTCACCACCGACTCCAGGCCCGCCGCCGCCCGCAGTGTGCGCACGGCCGGGCCCTGGTCGTGGGCGAGCGCCACCCGGGGCCAGACCCCCGGATGGATCTTAGCGGTCGCCTGGCGGGCAAAAGACCGGATG
>NZ_JAIBFH010000452.1 GCF_019459675.1 Arenimonas sp. | reverse complement strand
GCACGCCTTCGAATTCGTGGACTACCGGCGCATGGCGCCGGCGGCCCGCTGAGGCTCAGGGCAGCACGGCCGCCGCTTCGTAGCGGGCCAGCGCCGCCAGCTTGAGCTCCAGCCCCAGGTACTTGAGCGCTTTTGCCTGCGACACGGCCCGGCTCATCCGGCCATGGGTGCGGTCGAACAGGCGGGCTTCGTCGGCGGCGATGGCCAGCGCGTCGCTGGCCAGGTCCTCGGCGTCGTCCTCGTCCATGGCGTCGGTGGCGGCGGCCAGTGCGGCGAAGTTCTCGCGGCGGCGGGTGGCCAGTTCGGCCAGCCCCGCCTGGTGTTCGTCGTAGATGGGCCAGAATCCAGCCTCTTCGGCCGGCGTCATGTTCATCTGGCGGGCGATGAAGATCTGTTTGCCCGGCGCCAGCGCCGCGCGGAGCTCGTTCATCCGGGCCTGGCCGCCGTCACCGGCGGACTGGGCGAAGGCGGGGCCGGTCAGCCCCAGGGTCAGTAGCAGCGCGATCATCAGTCGAAACATGGGGTCAGCCTCCTTGAAGTCAGGAATTCGAGGATACCCCGGTCGGACCGAGGGTCGGCACTAAACCCGGGCTCGCTCAGTCGTCGCCGCGCTGGGTCGCGTCGGGCGGGTCGCGTCCGGCCACCTGGTGCAGGCGCAGCTCGGGCCCCAGCTGCATGGCGGTGAGCTTGCCGCCCCAGACCGCACCGGTGTCGATGCCGTACACGCCCAGGCCCATGAACAGGCCCAGCGTGGACCAGTGCCCGAACACCACCGGCAGCTCCCGCGGCGCGTGGCCGGGAACTTCGAACCAAGGGTACATGCCGGGCTTCTGCGTGCCCGGGCGGCCCTTGTCCTCGAAGCCGATGCGGCCTGCGGGCGTGCAGTAGCGCATGCGGGTAAAGACATTGATGATCGCGCGGTGGCGGTCTACGCCGTTGAGCTTGGGCGACCAGGCCGGCTTGTCGCCGTACATGTTCTTGGCCAGCTTGAAGAAGCCATCGCCCTGCAGTTTTTCCTCGACCTCGCGGGCGCGGGCCTCGGCCAGGGTCAGGGTCCATTTCGGCGCCAGCCCCGCATGCACCATCGCGAAACCGAGGGTGCGGTCGACGTGGAAAAGCTTCTGCCGGCGCAGCCAGCTGATCAGGATCTCGCCGTCTTCGGCGAACAGCACGCGCTGCAGGTCTGCGTTGACTTTGCGCTGGTCGGCCTCGCGCCGGGTGGAAATGGCCAACAGCGACAGGTCGTGGTTGCCCAGCACCACGGTGCTGTGGATGGCCAGCGAGTGGATCAGCCGCAGTGTTTCCAGCGACTGCCCGCCGCGGTTGACCAGGTCGCCGCAGAACCACAGCCGGTCCTGCGCGGGATCGAAGCGGATTTTTTCCAGAAGCCGCTGCAGTGAGTCGTAGCAGCCCTGGACGTCGCCGATCGCGTAGGTGGCCACGTCAGTGCAGGGTCCGCGGGATGGAAAGGGTGAAGGGGTCGATCATCGCGTCGAAGGCGGTGCCGTCTTCGGCCACCATCTGGTAGCTGCCGCGCATGGTGCCCAGCGCGGTTTCCAGCACGGTGCCCGAGGTGTACTCGAAATGCTGGCCGGGCTGCAGCCAGGGCTGTTCCCCGACCACGCCGTCGCCGCGCACTTCCTGCACCTTGCCGTTGGCGTCGGTGATCACCCAGTGGCGGCTGACCAGCTGCGCGGCCACTTCGCCCAGGTTGTGGATGCGGATGGTGTAGGCGAACACATAGCGGTCGTCCCCGGGGATGGACTGGTCCTCGAGGTAGCGCGTGGTGACGATCACCTGGATGGCGTGCAGCGGCGTTCCCATGCCCGGCATTCTACGCGGACGCGCCGCCAACGGTCAGTGAACCCAGGTGCGCGGCCAGCTGCACGAACTCCGACACCTGCAGCTGCTCGGCGCGCGCGTCGGGGCGCAGGCCGGCGGCTTCGATGTCGGCACCGCTGCAGGTGAGCTGCAGCGCATTGCGCAGGGTCTTTCGGCGCTGGCCGAAGGCTTCGCGCACCACGCGCTCGAACAGCACGCGGTCGGCGATGCCGATCTGGTCGGCGGGCTTGGGCACCAGCCGCACCACGGACGAGTCCACCTTCGGCGGCGGCCGGAACGAGGCCGGCGGCACGTCGAACAGCGACGTGACGGTGCAATAAGCCTGCAGCATCACGCTCAGGCGGCCGTACACCTTGCTGCCCGGCTCGGAGGCCATGCGGTCCACCACTTCCTTCTGCAGCATGAAGTGCATGTCCAGCACCGCGTCGGCGTGGTCCAGCGCATGGAACAGGATGGGCGAAGAGATGTTGTAGGGCAGGTTGCCCACCAGGCGCAGCGGGCCTTCGTCGCCAGCCAGCTTGCTGAAATCCACCTGCAGCACGTCCTTGTGGATGATGGTCAGCTGGCCCACGCCTTCGGCCGCTTCCATCAGCGGCGTGATCAGGTCGCGGTCGAACTCGATCACCGTCAGCTCGCCGTGCTTGCGCAGCAGCGGGAAGGTGATGGCGCCCTGGCCGGGGCCGATCTCGACCAGCCGGTCGCCCGGCTTGGGATTCACCGCCCGCACGATCTGGTCGATGATGCTGCGGTCGGTGAGGAAGTGCTGGCCGAGGTTTTTCTTGGGCGGCGCCTTGAAGCTGCTCATGCTGGTTTCCTGCGTGCGCCGAGTTGGGCGCACAGATCGGCGGCGGCGAAAAGGCTGGACGGGTCGGCCACGCCACGGCCCGCCAGTTCCAGCGCGGTGCCATGGTCCACGGCCACGCGTGGGTAGGGCAGGCCCAGGGTGATGTTCACCGCGTTCTCGAAGCCGGAGTGTTTGAGCACCGGCAAACCCTGGTCGTGGTACATGGCCAGCACGACGTCGAAGCCGGCAAGCTTTTGCGGCAGGAAGGCGGTGTCGGCGGGCAGTGGGCCGATGAGGTCCATGCCCTGTGCGCGTAGCGCCTGCATCGCGGGAATCAGGGTGTCGATTTCTTCAAAGCCCAGATGGCCGTCTTCGCCGGCATGAGGGTTCAGGCCCAGCACGGCGATGCGCGGCGCGGCCAGGCCGAAGTCGCGCACCAGCGCCGCGTGCAGCACCTGCAGGGTGCGCGTGAGTCCGGCCGCCGTGATGGCGTCGGCCACCGCGCGCAGCGGCAGATGCGTGGTGGCCAGGGCCACCCGCAGGGTCGGGTTGGCCAGCATCATCACCACGTCGGTACCGGCCTGTGCCGCCAGCAATTCAGTGGTGCCGGAGTAGGGAATGCCGCCGTCGTTGATCGAAGCTTTGTGCACCGGCCCGGTCACCAGGCCCTGGCACTCACCCGACAGGCAGGCGGCGCCGGCTTCGTGCAGTGCCCGCACCACGGCGGCCGCATTTTCAGGGTCGGCATGGCCGAAGCGGGTGGGGCGTGGCTGCGGCACGGGGTGCAGCGCCAGTTCGCCGGGCCCACAGGGCTGGTGCGGGTCGCGCAGCCGCAGCGTCATGCCGATGGCGGCGGCGGCGGCCAGCAGGGCGTCCGGATCGGCATAGGCCACCAGGTTGGCGGCGCAGCCGCGGTGCGCCAGGCGCACGCACAGCTCGGGACCGATGCCGGCCGGCTCACCAGGAACCAGGGCCAGCCGCGGACGCATCGGGATCAGGAGGCCGCGGCGGGTGCCGCCAGCCTGCTGTCGAAATACGCTTCCGAACGAAGCTGGCGCAGGTAGCGTTCGAACTCTTCCTCGGCCTTGCGCTGGGCGATGATCTCGCGGGCCTGGTTGCGGCGGTTCTGTTCGGTAACGTCCTGTTCGCGAGTGCCCAGGCGCCGGACGATGTGCCAGCCCACCTCGCTCTGGAAAGGCTGCGACAGCTGGCCGTCGGCCAGCGACTGCAGCTGGTTGCCGATGGCGTTGCCCCAGGCGTTGACGGCGAACCAGCCCATGTCGCCGCCGTCGGCGCGCGTCAGGGTGTCGTCGGAGTCGGCGCGCGCCACGGTGGCGAAGTCCTCGCCCGCCGCCAGCCTGGCGTGCAGCGCCTCGACCTTCTGGCGCGCCGCTTCGGCGGGCACGGTCGGGGTGACGCGCACCAGCACGCCCTGGGCGTTGAATTCGGTGATGGTCTGCCGGCCGGCGTCGCGGGTTTCCACCAGCTGCAGGATCTGGAAGCCATTGGGACCGCGCACCGGCTCGGTGATGTCGCCGGGCTGCATGGACTGCAGCATGCCGGCGAAGGCCGGCGGGATGGCGTCGAACGCGCGCCAGCCGATGTCGCCGCCTTCCAGGGCATTCTGCGCATCGGAATAGCGGATGGCCGCCGCGCTGAAGGTCAGCTCGCCCTTGGCGATGACGTCACGCACGCCGGAGATCTTCTGCTGTGCGGTGGCGATCTGTTCGGCGGTGGCGCCGTCGGGCACGGCCACGACGATGTTGGCCAGCCGGATTTCCGGGCCGCCCACTTCGCGCACGGCAAGCAGCTGGTCGATCTCGGCCTCGCTGACCTGCACGCGCGACTGGATGTAGCGCTGGCGCAGGCGCTCGATGGTCATTTCTTCGCGCAGCGAGACGCGGAACTCGTCGTAGCCCAGGCCATCGGCCACCAGGCGCTGGCGCAGCTGGTCCATGGTGAGGCGGTTGCGCGAGGCGACGCTCTGGGCGGCCTGCTCAAGCTCGGCGTCGCTGACGCGGATGCCGGTTTCCTGGGCGCGCGAGAGCTGCAGGCGCATCAGCACCAGGCGGTCAAGCACCTGGCGCTCGAGCACGTCGCGCGGCGGCAGCTGCTCGGGCTGGCTGGCGTACTGGCCGAGGATGGTGTTGACGGCGCGGTCGAGCTCGCTGCGCAGGATGACGTCCTCGTCGACCACGGCAACGATGGCGTCCACCGGGACGGTGTCCTGGGCGCGGGCCGTGGCCGGCAGCACGGACGACAGGGCAAGCAGGCCAGCCAGGGCGGCGGAAACGGCGATTTTCATGGGGTTCGTGGCTCCGGCGCCGAGGCCGGCGCCATGGGTTCAACGGGAATAATCAAGGATAGCATCATCAAGCAAACGGGCCGTGTTGCGGCCCAGTCCGCCAAGGCCGTTCAGCTCCAGCTCAAGATAAATGCCCGTGGTGCGGTCACCGCCGAATTCACGGATGTACTGCCTACCCAACAGCCGCACAGCGACGCAGCAGCTCTTCCATTCGAAGCCGGCGAGCGCCTCCAGGGTCTGGTTGTCGCGCAGGGAATAGTTCCAGCGGCCCATCAGGCGCCAGTTCTGGTTGATCGGCAGCGCGAAGGACACGTCGGTCTGTTCGAGCAGGTCGGCGCGATACCGGTAGGCGCCGTTGACCAGGCCGCCGTTGCCAAAGCGCCACTGGCTGCGAACGGCCGACAGCACCGTGCGTTCGGTGTCCGGGTCCCACTGCTGGGCCAGGCCCAGCGACCAGCGCGAACTCAGGGCGATGTTGGCTTCGGCCACCCAGGCCGAGCCGTTGTCCGCCAGCGGTGGCGCGCCCGGGACGGTGACCCGCGGCGCGTCGAAGTAGTGGATGCGGCCAATGCTGCCGCTGACCAGCTCCCGGCCATCGGCGGCGTCCAGGATGCGGCTGGTGAGGGCCAGCGTGACCTGGTCGGCATCGCCCTGGCGGTCGGCGCCGGAAAAGCGGTTGTCGCGGAACAGGCCCGGCCAGCCGAAGGTCAGCGGCTGGGTGTCGAACAGGGGCAGGTCGTCCTGGTCGCGGTAGGGCACCCGCAGGTAATAAAGGCGCGGCTCGAGCGTCTGCAGCAGGCTGCGCTCGCTCCACTGGAAGTCGCGCTCCAGGAAGGCGCCGGCGTCCAGGCTCATCACCGGCACGCTGCGGCTGGGGCTGGCGTCGCCACCCGGCGGCACCAGCGAATCTTCCAGCGAATAGGCGGTGTAGCGCCAGGCGATCTCGGGCGTGAGGAACCACGCCGCGCCGCCGAACGGCAGCCGCACGAAGGGCTTGATGTCCACGCGCTCGCCGCCGTCCAGGGTTTCATGCTGGAAACGCACCGCCTCGGCGGTGGCACCCAGTTCGAACCAGGGCGCGAACGGGCGGGCCCACGCGGCCTGCGCCGCGGGCAGGCGGCGGTAGGGTTCGGTGCCCGGGATCACGATGGGGTTGGCGATCTGCCACGATTGCGCCGACAGGCTGGCCGTCCAGCCCAGGCCACGCCCGTAGAAACCGGCGTCGCTGGCCAGCAGCGGCACCGACGACGTGGCGAGCGAGTCACCGAAATCCTCGAAATAGCGGTCGTCGCTGACGTGGTTGAGGTTGGCACTGGCGTACCACTGCGGGCCCAGCGACGTGCGGTGCTGGAAGCTGGCCAGGCCGCGGTCGCGCCCGGTGACGTCGTCGTCGGGCAGCCAGTTGACGTCCAGCACGCCGATGCTGCCCGGCGTGAGGTAGCGGAACTCGCCGCCCAGCATCAGCCCGCGCTTGGAAAGCCAGCGCGGCCTGAGGGTGGCGTCATAGTTCGGGGCCAGGTTGAGGTAGACCGGCTGTTCGTACTCAAAGCCGTTGCGGTCGTCGCGTCCCAGCGTGGGTGCCAGCAGGCCGGTGCGCCGACGGTCGTCGGTGGGAAAGCGTACGTAGGGCAGCCACAGCACGGGGACGCCGCCCAGGCGGAGGGTGGCGTTGCGCGCGGTGCCGACGGCGTTTTCCTGGTCCACGTCGATACGGCTGGCGGTGAATTCCCACTGCCGCTGGCCTGGCGGGCAGGTGGAGTAGGTGCCGGCCTGCATCGTGCCGGTCTTGCCGACCAGGGTCAGGCTTTCGGCGGTGCCGTTGCCCAGGTTCTGGTTGAACTGGTAGCGCACGTTCTGCAGCCGCATCAGGTCGGCTTTCTGGTCGCCCTCGGCCCGGTCGGCGGTGAAGCGCAGGCCGTCGTCCTGGTACTTCACCGGGCCGTCGGTGTGGAAACGCTCGCTTTCATGCAGGTACGTCAATTGGTCCGTACCCAGCCACTGGTCGCCCCGCAGTAGTTCGACGTTGCCCGAAAGCACGGTGGTGTCGCGCTGGCTGATGTCGATGCTTTCGCCGTTGACGTCGGTGGGCAGCAGCGTGCCGTCGGCGGGCGACACGGCGTTCGACAGCGGCCGGAACATCGGCAGGGTCTGCGCATCCGGGCAAAGTTCCCAGGTGGCCGGGGCGGCTTGCTGGGCGTGGGCCCCGCGGGCGTGCGCGGCGCAGGCAATGGCCAGGCACAGGGGAAGCAGGCGAAGGGCTGGACGGTGCACGGAGGCATCCCGGGAAAAGACACGATAGCTTGGCCCATGGCGCCAAGCGGGGCAACACGAACCCACCGCTCAGCCCACCAGGCCTTCCAGGTGGGCGACGCTGCAGGCGCGCAGTGCGGTCAGGCTGTAGCCACCTTCCAGCAGCGACACCAGCCGGCCATCGGCGTGGCGCCGCGCCAGTGCGGCGAGTTCAGCGCTCAGCCAGCGGTAGTCGCCGGCTTCCAGCACCAGGTCGGCCAGCGGGTCGAGGCGATGGCCGTCGAAGCCCGCCGACACCAGCACCAGCTGCGGGCGGAAGGCCTCGATGCGCGGCAGCAGGATCTCGCGCCAAGCGTGCCGGAAGGCTTCGCTGCCGGCGCCGGGCGCCAGCGGTGCGTTGGCCAGGTTGCCCACGCCGACCTCGTCGGGCTGGCCTGAATTGGGGTACAGCGGTGACTGGTGCGAGCTGGCGTACATGACGCGCTCGTCTCTGGCGAAGATGTCCTGGCTGCCGTTGCCATGGTGCACATCGAAGTCGACGATCACCACCCGCTGAAGACCATGCTGGTAAACGGCGTGGGCCGCCGCCACCGCCACCGAGTTGAACAGGCAAAAGCCCATGGCCACCGCACCGGTGGAGTGGTGGCCCGGCGGGCGCACGGCGCAGAAGGCCTGGGTGTGTTCAGACGCCATCACGGCGTCCACGGCGGCGATGCCGGCCCCGGCGGCACGCAGCGCCGCTTCGGGCGAGTCCAGCGACATCGCCGTGTCCTCGTCCAGGCGCAGGCGGCCATCGATGGGCGTGTCCAGCAGGCGCTCGACCAGGTCGCGGGTGTGCACCCGCAGCAGTGCATCGCGTGACGCCCGCGGCGCCTCGCGCCAGGGCAGCAGGGGGAAGGCGGCACGAACCGCGTGCAGCACCGCTTCCAGCCTGGCCGGGCACTCGGGATGCCCGGCTCCGGCATCGTGCGCCAGGCAGGCGGGATGGGTATAAAGCAGCACCTTCAGACTTTCCGGCGCTCGTGGTTCCAGATCACTTCACCGTGGCCGCTGGCGCGGGCCAGCACGCGGGCCAGCACGAACAGCAGGTCGGACAGGCGGTTGAGGTAGCGGATGGCTTCGGGGCGAACTGCGTCGTGGTGCGACAGCGTGACCGATTCGCGCGCGGCGCGCCGGCAGATGGTGCGCGCCAGGTGGCACTGCGCCGCGGCCATGCCACCACCGGGCAGGATGAAGTCCTTCAGCGGCGGCAGGTCGGCGTTGAAGTCGTCCAGCTGGTCTTCCAGGCGCTGGATGTCGGTATCGAAGATGGCCGCGTGGCCGGGGATGCAAAGCTCGCCGCCCAGGTCGAACATCTGGTGCTGCACCGACACCAGCACCGTGCGAACGGCGTCGGGGATGTCGCAGGCCAGCACCATGCCAATGGCCGAGTTGGCCTCGTCCACGGTGCCATAGGCGGTGACCCGCGCCGAGTCTTTGGAAACCCGTGAGCCGTCGCCGAGTCCGGTGCTGCCGTCATCGCCAGTGCGGGTGTAGATCTTCGACAGTCGGTTGCCCATGGCGATCTCAGGAGTGGGTGGTGTCCGCCGCGCGCCGCTCGGGCCGCAGCAGCGGTGCGAGCGCGACATGTACAACGGCCGCCAGCGCGACATAGATGCCGGCCGTGCGCAGGTAGGGCAGGAACCAGTCGGCGTAGTTGCGGGCCCAGCCGGCGACGGTGGGGTCGGCCACGGTGTCGCTGAGCCAGTAGAAACCGCCCTGCGCAAACAGATGGCAGGCCGCCACGCCGGCGAACACCGACACCAGCAGCAGGCCCAGCGCGTTCACGGGGCTGATGCGGTGATGGCGGCGCAGCAGGCTGCCGGCCAGCCACATGGACAGGTGGGCGGGCACCAGGAACCAGTAGCCCGGCGACATGCAGTAGTGGCTCCAGAAGCTCTGGCCGGTGCCGGTGATCACCGCATAGTCCACGGCCACCGCGATGGCCATCAGGGCGGGGAACGCCCAGCGCACGCTGCCGCGCAGATAGAAGCCGGCGATGAAGAACACTGCCCAGGACGCGTCGGGGATGGCGCCGAAATGATTCATGCGGGTCGCGGCCATGAGTGCGGCGAGCCCGACGAAGATGGCGGCGCGCGAACGAAGGTCCAGGGTCATGGGGGCGGCTTCACGTGAGGTCAGGATTTCATTTTAGCGGAACTGTGGCCCCAGCGGGCCATGCGTGGCCGTCATCCGCCACCGGCGTATCATGGCGCCATGGCTCCAGAAGACGGCTTCGATCACGACATCCTCATCCTCGGTGGCGGCCTGGTGGGCAGCTCCCTGGCCTGCGCGCTCGACGGCAGCCCTTGGCGCGTGGCCCAGGTGGAAGCAAGTCAAGCGCAGGAAGGCGCCCCGGGATTCGACGAACGCAAGCTGGCCTTGGCCCTCGCCAGTCTGAACGCGCTGCAGGCTCTGGACGTGCTGCCCCGGCTGGCCACGGCGCCAACGCCGATCCGTCGCATCCACGTCAGCCGTGCCGGCGACTTGGGCGCGGTGCGCCTGGCCGCGGCCGATCACGGCCGTGAAGCCTTCGGTGGTGTCGTGCTGGCGCGCGAGCTGGGCCTGGCGCTGGAGTCCAGGCTGGCTTCGGCAGCGGGACTGGTGCGCTACCGGCCCGCCAAGGTGCTGACGGTGCAGCCGCACGCCGACGGCCCGGTGGTGGAACTGGAGCAGGCCGGCGAGATCCGTCGCCTGCGCACGCGCCTGCTGGTGGCGGCCGACGGCACGCGGTCGATGGCCCGCGACGCCTTCGGCATCGGCACGGATGAACACGACTACGGCCAGACCCTGGTGGTGTGCAGCATCGCCGCCGACCGGGTGCCGGACGGCACCGCGTACGAGCGATTCACGGATGACGGCCCGGTGGCGCTGCTGCCGATGGCCGGGGGTCACTACGGGGCCATCTGCGGCGTGGCGCGCGAGGATGCCGCGCGCGTGCTGGCCTTGGATGACAGCGACTATCTCGACTATTTCCAGCGCCGCTTCGGCTGGCGCGCCGGCCGCCTGCTGCGCGCCGGCACACGCAGCGGCTACCCGATCATGCGCCGCGTGGCCGCGCAGACAACCTCGCTGCGCTGCGTGCTGATGGGCAATGCTGCCCAGACCATCCATCCGATCGGCGCGCAGGGTTTCAACCTGGGCCTGCGTGATGCGCTGACGCTGGCCGAGGTGCTGGCGGGCGACGATCCCGGAGCGCCCGCGCTGCTGACCGACTACGCTGCCCGGCGCCGCGAAGACCGCGAGCGGACGCTGGCTTTCAGCGACGGCATGGCGCGCGCCACGGCGAACGGGTCTTTCCCCATGCACGTGCTGCGTTCACTGGGGCTGCTGGCCCTGGGCCACGTGCCCGGCCTGGCCGCTCCGTTGGTGTCGGGTGCGATGGGCTTCCGGGGCCAGGTGCCGGCGCTGTCGCGGGGCCCCGCATGAGTCGGCCCGAGCAACGGGACCAGGTGGTGGTGGGTGCCGGCGAGGTACGGCCCGCCCCCCCCCAGGCCCCGCCCCCCCGCCCGCACCCGCCGGGGCGGGGTGAGACCCCCGCCCCCCC
>NZ_JAIBFH010000448.1 GCF_019459675.1 Arenimonas sp. | reverse complement strand
CCCCCCCGGGGGCGGGCCCCCCCCCCCCCCCCCCCCCCACCACCCCGCGGGCGGCGCCGGCCGCCAGCAGGGCCTCGACGTCTTGCTCGCTGCGCACGCCGCCGCCGGTCTGCACCTTGAGCCGCGTGCTGGACTTGAGCGCGCCCAGCAGGGGCGCAAGCGTGTAGCCGCCGACGCGGGCTGCGTCCAGGTCCACCAGGTGCAGCCAGCGCGCGCCGGCTTCGGCATAGCGCGTGGCCAGGGCCAGCGGCTCGTCGGCATAGCGCGTTTCCTGCGCGTAGTCGCCCTGGCGCAGGCGCACCACGCGCCCGTCGCGCACGTCGATGGCCGGGTACAACAGGTATTCGTTCATGCCAGCCCCGTCGTCAGGAAATTCTCGAGCAGCCGCGCGCCGGTGGCGGCCGAGCGTTCGGGATGGAACTGTGCGCCGGCGACGTTGCCACGCTGCACCACCGCCGCGAAGTCCTCGCCGTGGCCGCAGCGCGCCAGGCAGTCGTCGGTGACGGGCGCGGCGAAGCTGTGCACGAAGTAGGCCTGCGCGCCGTCGGCAATGCCCGCCAGCAGCGACGAAGGTCGCGTGGGCTGCAGCCGGTTCCAGCCCATGTGCGGGACGCGCACGCCCGGGGACTCGGGCATGCGGCGCACGCGGCCGGCCAGCAGGCCCAGGCAGGCCACGCCGCCCTCTTCCGAATCCTCGAACAGCAGCTGCATGCCCAGGCAGATGCCCAGCAGCGGCTGGGTCAGCGAACGCAGCGTGTCCACCAGCTGCAGCTCGTTGAGCCTGGCCATCGCCGGACCCGCCGCGCCAACGCCCGGCAGGATCACCCGGTCGGCCGCGCGGATCACGTCGCCGTCGGCGCTCATCGCCGCCTGCACGCCCAGGCGCTCCAGCGCGTAGCGCACGGAGCCGATGTTGGCGCCGCCCGAGTCCACCAGCACCACGTTCATAGCGTGCCCTTGGTGCTCGGCAGCTCGCGGCCCTGGCGGCGGATGGCCTGCCGCAGCGCGCGCGCCACGGCCTTGAAGCAGGCTTCCACCATGTGGTGGGTATTCTCGCCGTTCACCTTCAGGTGCAGGTTCAGCCCCGAGGTTTCGCACAGCGAGCGGAAGAAGTGCGGCACCAGTTCGGTCGCCAGGCCACCCACCTCCGCCCGCGGGAACTCCCCTTCAAACACGAAGTAGGGCCGCCCGGAGAAGTCCACCGCCGCCGTGGCCAGGGTTTCGTCCATCGGCAGCGTGATCGTGCCCTGCCCGCTGGAGTCGCCGTAGCGGGCGATGCCGCGCTTGTCGGCCAGGGCGTCCTTCAGCGCCTGGCCCAGGGCCAGGGCGCTGTCTTCCACCGTGTGGTGTTCGTCGATGTGCAGGTCGCCGGCGCAGCTGAGCTGCAGGCTGAAGCCGCCGTGCTTTCCCAACTGTTCAAGCATGTGGTCGAAGAAGCCCAGGCCGGTCATCACCTGCGGGTCGGCGGCACGGTCCAGGTCCACGGTGACGCGCACGCGCGTTTCCTTGGTGGTGCGCTCGACGCTGGCGATGCGCGGCGCGTCGGCCAGCGCGTGCGCGATGCCGGCCCAGGTGTCCGGGCCCGGCTTGAGCTTGAAGCCGCGGCAGCCCAGGTTGGCGGCCAGCTGCAGGTCGGTGTCGCGGTCACCCACCACGGCCGAGTTGGCCAGGTCGATGCCGCGGTCGCGCAGGTAGTGCATCAGCAGGCCCAGCCCCGGCTTGCGGGTGGGTTTGCCCTCGTCTTCGAAGCTTTCGTCGATGAGCTCTTCGCGGAAGCGGATGCCCTGCGATTCGAGCACCTGCACCATCAGCGCATGCGGTCCGGTGAAGGATTCGCGCGGAAAACTCGCGGTGCCCAGGCCGTCCTGGTTGGTGACCAGCACGAACTCGAAGCCGGCGTCTCGCAGCTTGAGCATGGCCGGGATGACGCCCTCGACGAAGCGGATCTTCTCGTAGGCGTCGATCTGGAAGTCAGCCGGCTCCTCGATGATGGTGCCGTCGCGGTCGACGAACAGGATGCGTTGCGCGCTCATGCTGCGGCCCTCCCGGCGGCCAGTGCCTGGATCAGTTGGTCGTTCTCGGACGGACTGCCAATGCTGATGCGCAGTGCGTCACCCAGCTGCGGCGACGCGCGCATGTCGCGCACCACCACGCCCGCCGCCAGCAGCGACTGGAAGGCGGCCTCGGCGTCGTGGAAGCGGACCAGCAGGTAGTTGCCCTGCGAGGGGTAAACCCGGCGCACGCCGGCGTGCGCCAGCAGTTCGTGGTGCAGGCGCTCGCGCGCGGCGCGCCCCGTGATCACGCGGCGGCGGGTCTGTTCCAGCGCCGGCGCCGACAGGCCCCCCCGGGCCAGCTGCACGCAGGGC
>NZ_JAIBFH010000422.1 GCF_019459675.1 Arenimonas sp. | reverse complement strand
CCTGGCGCGCGCCCAGCCGGCCCTGGCCTGGCGCGAAACCGTCGCCGGCCGCGAACAGGTCCCCATGGCCGCGCTGGCACCCGGCGACGTGGTGCAGGTGGCCGCCGGCGACACCGTGCCCGCCGACGGCCGCGAACAGGTGCCGGTGCTGGCGCTGGCCGCGGCCGACCTGGTGGAGGTGGGCGCGGGAGAAGTGGTGCCGGCGGACGGCGAGCTGCTCGACGCCCCCGCCTCGTTCGACGAATCCCTGCTGACCGGCGAATCCGAGCCGGTGGCCCGGCAGCCCGGCGACGCGCTGTATGCCGGCAGCGTCTGCCGCGAATCGGTCGCCCGCCTGCGCGTGCAGCGCATCGGCAGCGACACCCGGCTGTCGCAGCTCACCCGCGCGGTCGAACAGGCCCAGGCCCAGCGCCCGCACGTGGCGCGGCTGGCCGACGCAGTGGCCACGCGCTTCGTATCGGCGCTGTTCGTCGCGGCCGCGCTGGTGTTCGTCGCCTGGTGGCAGGTGCAGCCCGAGCGCGCGTTCGAAGTGGCGCTGGCGGTGCTGGTGGTCAGCTGCCCCTGTGCGCTGTCGCTGGCCGTGCCCGCCGCCCTGGCAACGGCCCACGGCACCCTGGCGCGCATGGGCGTGCTGGCCCTGGGTGCCGACGCGCTGGAATCCCTGGCCAAGGCCGATACGGTGCTGCTGGACAAGACCGGCACGCTGACCCTGGGCCAGCCCCAGTTGCTGGAAGCGCGCGCCATGGACGGCGGCGACGTGGCGCCCTGGCTGGACGTGGCCGCGGCGCTGGAACAGGGCGCCGGCCATCCGATCGCCGCTGCGTTCGCGCGCAGCGGGCCGACTTGCGCCGAGCGCGTCCGGGCCTTCCCCGGCGAAGGCGTGGCAGGCGAAGTGGCGGGCCGCGCCTGGCGACTGGGCCGCGCGGGCTTCGCCATGCAGGGTCCGGACGATGGCGCCCTGTGGCTGGGCGACGGCACGCGGGCCGTGGCGCGATTCACCGTGGCGGACCCGCAGCGGCCCGACGCCCCGCAGGCCGTCGCCGCACAGCGCGCACTGGGCCTGGCCCCGCGCATCCTCAGCGGTGACGGCGCCGATGCCGTGGCGGCCGTGGCGGCCGCCGTGGGCGTGACGCACGTCCAGGCGCGCCAGTCGCCCGAGGAAAAACTGGCGGCCGTCCGCGCGCTGCAGGCACAGGGCCACCGCGTGCTGATGCTGGGCGACGGCATCAACGACGCGCCGGTGCTGGCCGGCGCCGACGTCTCGATGGCCATGGCCGACGGGGCGCCGCGGGCGCCCCGGTACGCCGCCCGGGTGGGGCCCGGGGCGGGGCTGCGGGGGGGGGGGCGGGCCGTGGGGGGGGG
>NZ_JAIBFH010000413.1 GCF_019459675.1 Arenimonas sp. | reverse complement strand
GCATTGGAGATCGCCGCGGCCGGGTCGCATCACCTGCTGCTGATCGGCCCACCCGGCTGCGGCAAGACCCTGCTGGCCTCGCGGCTGCCCGGCCTGCTGCCCGAGGCCAGCGAAGCCGAGGCGCTGGAAACCGCCGCCGTGCATTCGGTCAGCGGCCGCGGCATCGACCTGGCGCACTGGCGTCGGCGGCCGTTCCGCGCGCCGCATCATCTTTCCAGCGCGGTGGCGATCGCCGGCGGCGGCCCGAACCCGCGGCCGGGCGAAATCTCGCTGGCGCACAACGGCGTGCTGTTCCTGGATGAGCTGGCCGAATGGGGCCGGCATACCCTGGAAGTGCTGCGCCAACCGCTGGAGTCAGGCGTGGTGACGGTGTCGCGCGCCGCGCGGCAGTCCGATTTCCCGGCACGCTTCCAGCTGGTGGCCGCCATGAACCCCTGCCCCTGCGGCTGGGCCGGCGACCCCTCGGGCCGCTGCGGCTGCAGCGCCGAGATCGTGCAGCGCTACCGCGCCAAACTCTCGGGCCCGCTGATGGACCGCATCGACCTGCAGCTGGCCGTGCCCCGCCTGCCGCCGCAGGACATGCGCCCTGACGCCCCGCGCGGCGAAGCCAGCGCGCCCGTGCGCGAACGCGTGCTGGCCGCCCGCACCCGCCAGCTCGCGCGCAGCGGCCGCCTCAACGCCCACTTCGACCAGGCCCAGACCGAGGCGCACTGCCGGCTGGAGCCGCACGACCAGGCGCTGCTGGAAACCGCCATGGAATCGCTGCAGCTTTCGGCCCGCGCCATGCACCGCATCCTGCGCGTGGCCCGCACCATCGCCGACCTGGCCGCCAGCGACGGCATCGCCACCGCCCACCTGGCCGAAGCGCTGGGCTACCGCCTGCTCGACCGGGGCGGCGCCGGCCAGGCGCCGTGAACTAGACCGACGGCGCCAGGTGCGCCGGCTGCACCGGCACCAGCTGGTCGAGCTCCATCGTCCGTATCTCGCCCGAGCGCCGGCCGAAACCGACGATTGCGATCGGCCCCTCGCGCAGCGCCGGCAGGTCCAGCGCCTCTTCCACCGCTCGGTCGCTGATGGCCGCAGTGACGAAGCAACCCAGGCCCAGGTCGGTGGCCGACAGGTACATGGTTTGCGACAGGTGGCCCACGTCCAGGTGCACCACGCGCCAGGCCTTGGTGTGCCGGCGGTATTTCCAGAACAATCGATCGAAGCGCGCCGTCATCACCACCATCGCCGGTGCATTGTTGAACCAATCCTGGCCGGCCACGAACCGGTGCGCCAGGCCGGCGGCCTCGTCGGCCGACAGCATCCGCATCGGTTCCAGGGCATGGTCCATCGACAAGTAGTGGTAGATGCCGGGGGCGAGCCCTTCGACCCTCTGCACCAGCACGTAGGCTTCCACCGCATGCAGCCCCCCGCCGGCCGGGCTGTTTTTCTTCACGGCTACCGCACCCGGCGCCAGCTCGCGCGTTCCCACGGCACCCCATACCCGCCGCATCATCGTCGCGAACTCCGCCCGGCCAAGCACGGCCTCGCCGTCGAAGTTCCGGCAGGTCCGGCGCGCCGCCAGCAGGGCGTCGAAGTCGCTTTGCACGGGCGCAGCCAGAGGCAGCGGCGCGACGGCGGGCACGCGCCGGTAGCTGGGTTCGGGTGCGGCGCCGAACGCTTCAACTATTTGTTCACTGCTCATCATCAGCCCGCGCTCGTTGCGGGCCTGGATGTCCACCTCGCCCCAGCCGCCGTGGGCGTGGGCCACCAGCGCCAGCGGCCACCAGGCGATGTCGCGCGCCGTCTGGTCGCGTGCGCGCCAGGCGGCCTGCTCTTGGCCATGCTCGGCCAGCAGCAGGCCGACGGCCAGCAGCGAATCAACGATGGCGGCGTCGTGCCGCTCGCAAAGCTGGGCCTGGTCAACCCAGTCCTCGCACGAAGTCGCCTGCAGTACCGCCAGCTGTTCCAGCGTCACCGGCTCGGCCGCGGCCAGCTGGGGCGCATAGGCCAGCCAGCGAACGCTGCGGTCCATGCCGTCGCCGCCTTCAAGCAGGCTGGCGAACGAAAAGCGAGGCGCCTGGTCCAACTCCACCACCAGCTGGTGGCAACGACGAACACGCATGGCGGGCAGATCCGGAAAGGCGGGCGGGTGACAGTGACATCCGGGCGGTTTATCTTGCAACTGCGATCCGCACAGTGCCCGCCACGCCGGGGCAACCACTGCAGACGACCCAGCCAACCCGGACCGGGCCACGGCTTATTGCACCACCACCAGGGGACACATCATGCCGTTCAAGCTTTCCGAGGACACCGTCGATACGCTGTTGGACAAACTCTCCAGCGACGACGCGTTCCGCGCCCAGTTCCAGAAGGACCCGCGCCAGGCGCTGGCCTCGGTCGGCCACGCCGCCGCCAAGGACACCTCCATCGACGAAGGCGCCTGGGTCTGCATGAGCGTGAACCAGCTGGCCAGCAAGGAAGCCATCAAGGCCAGCCGGGATGCGCTGCGCACGCAGCTGCTGGCAGAGAAAGCCGCACACAACCCGATCTCGCTCGAGGTCGCGAAGCGCTGAGCCTCAGCGCTCGCTGAAGCGATGCCGGACCGGCGCAAGCCGGTCCGCATCCGGCCATGCGGCTGCAAAGGCCGCCATGGCCTGGTCGGCTTCGGCCAGCTGGCCGCGCTGGCGAAGGTAATCGGCTCCGGCCCGCAGCGCCAAGGTACTTTCAGCCACGTTCATGGCCTGCCAGTGGCCCAGGCTGGTGCTTTCGGCGAAGGCGCGGCCGCGGTTCCCTGCCAGCCAATCCGCCGTGGCGGCCGCTTCCGGCCATTGCCCTGCGGCCGCCTGTGCACGCATCAGCACGGCACGTTCGAAGTAGCTTGCTTCGGGCCCGTCCAGCTTCAGCGCCGCCATCGCCCCTTGGGCATCCCCGGACGCAAGCGCAATTTCCGCTTCAACCGACCGGCGCATGGCGGCGTTGGCCGGGTAGGCGACCACCAGCGGGTCATCGCGCACCAGCGCCAGCATGCGCCGCGCCAAATCGGCGTCTCCGGAATTGGCCGCCATCCAGCCCGCCGCCAAGGCCTGGAACACCACATGGCGGCGCAGCAGGCTGTCGGCGCCCTTGAGCCTGGCGGCCTGGGCGTCGGCGTGGGCCTTCAGGTCGGCGGCGAAGGTAGCGTCCGGGGCCAGGCTGCGCAGCGCCAGCGTGATCCCCGCCTGGTTCCAGCGATTGACTTCGCTGACCGCGGGAGCCTGGGCGGCCTGCTCCAGCGCGCGGCTCGCCGCGAGGGCCTTGCCGTACTGGCCGCGGTCGAGCGGCAGCGACACTTCAATCAGCCGGGCCTCGATGTCGCTGGCCGCCGAACCGCTGTCGCGCTGGGTGGCCATCTCGCGCTCGGCCTCGCCATAGCGCCTCTGGGCGACGAAGGTTTCAATGTGGTCGCGCTTGAAGCCGCTGATGCCCAGCGATTGCGCCAGTTCGAAATGGTGCTGGGCCTGCGGGTAGCGGTTCAAGGCCAGGTTGTACACCCCCGCCTGGTATTGCGCGGTGCCGCGGCGTGGATTGCGCGTCTCCAGCGCCGGCCCGATCATCGCCAGTGCGTCGGCGCTGCGCAGCATGTCGTGGTGGGCGAAAAACGCGAAGTTGGCGTGCGCGCGAAACTCGTCGGGATAAATGTTGGCCAGCAGGGTGAAGCGCTCAAGCGCGGTGGCCGGTGAGTCGAGCGTGGCCGCTGCCCCGTCCAGGAACAGCG
>NZ_JAIBFH010000412.1 GCF_019459675.1 Arenimonas sp. | reverse complement strand
GCCCTGGGCTGAGCCGACGCCACTACGCGGCGTCGGCCGTGACGACGGGTCAGGTGCCCGGCTGCGAGTCCGGGAATGCGGCCCAGGAGCCCAGCCGATGCTTGCGCGCCAGGCCACGATAGTACGCCGCCATGATCAGCCCGAATATCGTGCCGGTGATCAGCGCGACCCAGGCCGCCTCCGCTGCTGGCATTTCCCGGATACCGCGGTTACCAAGCAGCCAGGCGATAAACCCGAACAGCGAGCCGAACAGGCCGCCCGTAATCAGCGCCAGCGACGCAAACCCCAGGAACGGAGGCGGCGGAACCTTGACGCCCAGCGACCAGAAAACATGCCACGCCGGTGGAAAAGCGGTAGCGCCACTAACCCCTCTGCTCGCCATCTGCTGCTTGTAGTGCTCGAGCTGGCTGGACCTATTCATGCACGGGAATCCTTGATGTAGACGCCTTGCGAACCGGGTTCGGCTTTAGCCCGTTACCAGGGCTCACGCACCGAAAGAAACGATGGCGGCGGCCAGGACCAGAAGTCCGGATGCGGCAAGCAGCGCCAGCCAGCCCACGCCGACCTCATTGGGATCCAGACCCTTCGGGGACAGATCCATCAGGTTGTGACGAAACGCGAAAACACCCCCCAGCAGCGCCCCGCTGCCGAGCAGAAGGTGGTGAGTGGAACCCGTACCCACCGCGCCCGTGAGCAATCCCGCGCCCATCAGCAGGAGCGGAGCCGACCACCAGCGAAAAGACTTGCTGTCCTGGTTGCTATCCATCGTCGACATGAGCCCTATCACCTGCAGTTAAGAAGCGCCGCCCAGCGGCGTCGGTCCGGCAGCCCGGATGGTAAACCAGGGTCGGAGGGTCAGGCCACATCCCTTGATGACTGCTGGCCCTTCGCAAAGATCGTAATGGCCATTAGAACCAGTGATACCGCCATCGCGGCATCCAGGGACCGCTGCAACAAGCCCCGCCATGGCGCAACGTCGGGCTGGATCATCAGGCTGAAAACAAGCGGAAATGCGAAACCTGTCAGCAGCAGGAAAGTGCGCCGCAGTTTGAACATCCTGAAGCCCGCGGCAAGTGATACCAGAGCGATCCCGAGCCCCATCCCGAAGTAGGCCAGCACGGAAAAATCGTTGTGCAGGTCTTGGCTCGTTGAGCCCTCGAAAGGGCAGCCGGCATCGCAAGGGGCAACGGCGCCTACAAAGTAGGAGAAAGGGATCGACCAGAGCAGCCAGTAGCCCAGGCGGCTTACGCCAGACACCTGCGTGATTGGCGCGGCCACGACCAGGAACCAGGCGAACATCGCGCTAGTGCCGGCAAAGCCTGCATAGGTAAGTGCGGATGCCCAAGCCGTCCCCGTCGCGTTGTACTCGCTGACGAAGTTGGAAACTTGGGAATAGCCGGGCTTTACCGAGGCACCAATGAAATAGAACGCAATCACATACAAGATGCTTGCGCCAAGAAGAACTCGAGCTGATTGAGATCTATCCATGGGTCTTCGTCGATCCAAGCTCAGGCCTGACCCCCAGGCTGAACTGGCGAAGGGCAGGTGCGCGTCTTGTCCACTTCGAACGCGTCATCAGGTCGCGCTTTGGCGTTGATTCGGAGTGAGATGCTCGAACGCACCGTCGCCATAGGAACGCACCACCTGGGACACGACGATATGATAGCCCTTGTACCATTTGGCGTAGTTTCGTTTGGCCTCTTGGTGGGCAGGGTGAGTCGAGAACGTCTTGAGCGTTTCCAGATCCTGCCAGTAGTAGGTGACGTTGCGCCTCTGCGCGTCGGCTGCGTTCCACGACTCGACGCCGACAAAACCAGGCAGCGACTTGGCCACGGCGTCGATAAGCGTATTGAGGCGATGGAATTCCTGATCGTACTGACCAGCCTCAAAGATAAACGCTGCGCTGTACATGGTCACGTCCATTTCGGAAACTGAAGCCGGACGCCGGATTGGACCCAACCTGCGAAGCAATCCCGGCATGATCGGACCATTATGCGACACCCTGGGGTCTTGGACGGCAGTCCAGGAAGGAACCGATTGCCGCACCGGCGAGAAACTGCCATAACCACCGTTCCAGGCAGCCGATCGCAGAAGCGGATATGCCGCGCCCCGTCGCCGGTTTCTTGCTCGAGCATGTTCAGGTGATGGGTGCGCCGCTGAGTGCCGCGAACAAGGTAGTGCCTGCGGGGGATGCCATATTCCCCGCGATACTGGTAGCCGGAATATTCCAGCAGAGGCACAAGCGGACAGCCAATCTCAAATGAATCAATTCCGACGGCGGCAAGGCGCAGCTCACCGGGATTCAAACCAGAATCAATCGTTAGGCCCCACTCTCACGCACCTGAAAAATATTGCCCTCTGGGTCAGTCGCGTTGCAGGCGCGGAATCCCGGTCCCTGCCATTGATCAGGCAAGACCTCGCCGCCCAAGGCGGGCGCTCTGGCCGCCGCTTGCGCAATGCTTGGCACCGTGAAGAAGAACTTAAGGGCAGCGTCCTCTCGCTTCTCCGGAGGACTGGATATGGAAATGGATGCGGCAATTGCCGCCGGAATGGCATGCAAGGTCAGCTGGATGTCCGGAGAACAAAGAACCACGAGATCGGCCGCCGTGTGGGCGCGGGACATTCCCAGCAACGACTCATAGAACCCAGCGAGTCGAGACAAGTCTTTTGCGTAGATGAAGACGCCGGCGCGTGCGGGACCAGACATTGGAACTCCAGAAGGCGGGAACGTTACGGTGCCGCCTAAAGCCTAAGCTACGCCGCGCCGATGGCGTCGGCTTGAATGAGTGGTTAGGCAGTTGCCGCCGCCCGATGCTGCTTGGCCGAAAACCACAGCCCGCAAACTTTCTACCTTTGCGAACCGGCGATGCCAACACTGCCCTAACAAGCCTTGCGGCCACCATCCACAGTGACTCAGCGACCCGCCCTCACCTTGCCCAACAGCAAAGTTCTAGGGTCGCCGCCAGCATTCGCGCTTGCCCAGAGGAGATATGGGGCCAAGAACATCATGCCGCGGAAAAATGCGGCCACTGCCAAGGCAAAACCACCACGATTGCGAGATAGGCACGGAACCACATCATTCCCTTACTCCTGATGCTGAGCTCTGGAAGGCGCAACACACGGCCTAACGCCCGATTCAAGCCAGGCCGCGAAACTGTACCAGCCTGAATGAGCAGCTAGGCGTCATCAAGCACCAGGCCAAGGGCAAGACAGTACTCAACTCGAGACGCAAGAAAGAGGGCTGTGATGTCTGCCAGCGGAAGCGGCTCAATCATGACGCGGACCCGCGCTTCTCCAAGCGCCAATACAGGATTCTCGAAGACTATGCGTCTTGCTTGATCGTAAACATCTATTGTCGAAGGCAACACCAGAACGTGTGTCCTCTGATGATCGCGCGGCGATTCATATCGGCCTGAATCCGATACCCGCTGGAGCGGCTCGTTGGTCTTAGCGCGATTCTGGCTGACGGCATATGGCCAGATCCTGATGGTGGCCTGCGCGTGGTCAGCGAGTCGAGTAGTGATACGGGATTCCAGTCCATGCGATCCGAGCATATCCGCCAGTAGTTTGGTATGCGTGCTGCTGGTCATGAGGCCTGACGCCCTGAGTTAAGCCGCGCCGAAGGCGTGGGCTTGAATGATTGGTTAGGCCTTCCGCCTAGACTTGAAAAAAGCGAGCAGTTCAGCTGCCAGAAAGCCGATGAGGAGGGCCGGCCCTACGAACTGAACAGCGATTTGAATTGTCTGTCGGATCGTGCTCCGGATCGTCTCCTGCACCAGCTCTCGCGGGACCCTCGGTGTGAAATCTGACCAGCCAGCCCAAAGCAATGCCACAAGGACAATCGTAGCCGACAGATAGACCCACCACGGACGATGACCTGCGGTAGACATGTTGATTGCACCTGGGAGAAATTGGAGTGCAGGCTAATTGTGAAATCGGGACGCTAACAAGGTGCTGGAAGTAACTTTCGCAGGCCTGACGCCTTGATTTAACCCGACCCACGCAGTGGGTTGGGCTTGAATCAATTGTTAGGCGGCTCCGCCCTGCAAGGAACCGACCAGTGGTACTGCAATAGATCCCAGAGGTTGCCATAGAGGTCTTGGAAGACGGCCACGGTGCCATAGTCCTGCTCGGCAGGCGGGCGAACGAAGCGGACGCCAGCCGCAACAAAGCGATTGTAGTCACGCCAAAAATCGTCCGTCTGGAGAAAGAGAATGACCCGGCCGCCGGTCTGGTTCCCGACCAAGGTGAGCTGCTCTGGTGTGCTGGCACGGGCCAGCAGGAGCGAGGCGCCCGAGCTGCCTGGTGGTGTCACCACGACCCAGCGCTTGTTTTCCTCGGGGCGGGGCGAGTCTTCGAGCAGCAGGAAGCCCAATGTGTTCACGTAGAAGCTGAGGGCCTCATCGTAGTCACGGACTAGTAGCGAGACATGGGCGATGGCCTGTTGCACGCGCGATGATCCTCCCGAGCTGCCTAACACCTGAGTTAATCCGACCCACGCAACGGGTTCAGCTTGAATGAATTGTTGGGCGCCAACTCGGCGATAGTAGCCGCGTACGGCCACCTGTTGAATAATGCACTGCAACATCCTGGAGGCCACACCTTGTCGTAGATGAGGGGCGGCAGTACGCATGGATTCAACCTCGGCGTGCGACTCCGTCAAATGCCTGAGCGCGCCGAATCCAGCCAGAACGTGACCGTCCCAGATGCTCCAAAAAGGAATGTCAGGACCACGGAGCCCGCTCAGGTCCAGAGCATGGGGGCTATCCGCAGGTGCGGGGGGCGCCAGGGAGTCGAGATGCTCACGGAGTAACGCGAGAACCGCAGGGCGTTCCAGCCTGTCAACGCGAATGTCCACGCAGTTTCCCTCGGCGCCTAACGCTCAGGTTCAGCGGCGGGCAGAGCGCTTAGGGCGAGAGCGGTCCACTGGAACCCGTTGTTGGGCCAAGCTTGCTCAGCGGCTAGATGTGGCAAGCACTTCATCGATGAAAGGATCGATGTCCTTGTTCCGGACATCAATTGGGATCTTGTGACCAAAATCAGGGTAGATAATTGCTCGGGCGTTACCGCCTCCGCGTGCGATTTGACGAGCCAATGCCCGAGCCTGATCAGGATCGGTCCGATCGTCCTTTGCACCATTAAGAATCAGCAGGGACGCCTTGATGTCTACATCAGGACGCAAGAGGGACCGAGCCATCAGTGCGTCAGACGCTCCTCCAGTCTCAGCGATGATCGACGCGACAACGGCCGCCTTTTCTAGGCCGGCACGGGAGTCTGTGATGTAAGCCGGCAAATCATAAACACCAGAAATGAGCACTAGCCCCGAAACGGAAGGGTCTTGTGCCGCCACAAGGCCGGCTGCCAACGCGCCACGGCTTATACCCTGAATAACGATCTTTTCGGGAGACGCCAATCCATCTGCACGTACCTTCGCGATAACCGCAGAAACCGAATGCTGGGTGAAGGGCCCGCTGAAATCCGCCGGACCGGATGAATTGCCATAGCCTGGCTGCGAGACCGCGACAGCGAGATAGCCACGATTGGCCATATTCTTGAGCACGCCCCAGTCGACAAAATCCTTGCCTCCGGGCCGGCTTCCATCTTGGTGCCCGTGAAGCAGCACAATGGTTTGCCACGGGCCCTGGCCTCCGGGCCGCTCAATGAAGTATTCGACCTGCTTCGATGCGTCATCTGGATGCGGGATGCTCAGGCCAGCTGAGGCCGCGCCGGAACCGCACGCCGAGAGAGTGAGTGACGCGACAGCCAGGAGTAAGAGGTTGGAAAGCATGCTCATCGAACGCCCCATGCTACGAAGTGGCCTGACGCCTTGAGTTAAGCCGCGCCGAAGGCGCCGGCTTGAATGACTAGTTAGCTTCCGGCCGGGGCCTGACGCAAGTTCCAGTTCTCGCGTAGACCTTCAGGTACCAAGGGGTGCACCTCTCGCGCCCACCGGTCGATCGCATCCTTGGCTAGCACTCCGTGTTTCCGAGCCTTGAAGGCAAGCGACTGCATATCGCCAGGCGTGCCCGGCGGTGGATTGACTTCAGCAACCAAGTCGAAGCCCTCAGAACGGAGATACGCAACCAAAGGAGCCAAGTCCTTGACCGGGCCTCGCAGCGGAATCTCCAGCTCAAGTGCGATGGGCTTGGAGAGGTCGGTTCCGATCGCTGCGGCCTCGCCAAGAGACGGAGCTTTGAACGAGGGTTTGCTGGGTTCTTCCGCAAGGCTGGCGCAAGCCGTGCAAAGTAGAAGCGCGGAGAGGGTCGTCCGGATCACTTCGCTTTCTCCTTGGGCCGCTAACGCCTGAGTCAAGCCGCACCAAAGGCGTCGGCTTGAATGATTGGTTAGGCCAACGCTAAGCCACCGGTCGCGTAACCGCAAGCGCGAGGAGGTCTTGGCCACGAGGCGTGGCGCACCGGCCGCCAACGATAGGCCGCACAGGCCAGTCGGACTTAGCCCGGACCGAGCCGGCAGCCCAGTCCGTAACGCGCGTGATGGTCGTGTGGGGCCAACGCTCACTGCTTTGGAGCTGCGCGTGGCGTGACACGCGAGCCCGCGTTCGAACCTATTGCGCCGCGCTCTTGGACGCTTGAGGTTTGAGCTAAGCAGGCGACAGTAGAGGGTTAGGCCGTCCCAGCCACGCAGAGGTATTGCCCATCACTGCACTATACAAAGCCCTGTTCCCTGTAGCTCGCGAGTCCAACCTTTGTGAGCGCCGCCAACTCCCTAAACAGTGGCTTGTCTACCTCGGCAAAGTTGAAGCAAGACTTGCCCTGCATTCGACTCTTGAGGCCAGGCGACAACCCTTCCAGAAGTTCCGGCTTGAGGTATACCGGCATAAGATGGAAGCTGACGTAGGACTTCTTGATCTGAACCGCTCCGAAGAACAACGGCTTCTTGTTCTTCTGAATGTGCTTGGTGTCGAGGTACAGCTCGGATTCGTCGTCCTTCTTTGGATCGAGCTTGGCAGCGTACGGCGCCATGATTGCCTTGAGCTCGGCGAAGACTGCATTGAGATCTGGCATACAAGTCCTCCTGAGTGGCTCAAGCTTCGCGTGATTGCCCTGCGCGGCCTAACGCCTGAGTTAAGGCGGACCGCTTTGCGGAACGGCGGGGTGCTACACGCTAGCACGCAAGCCGAGCCGCGAAGCGGTCTCGGCTTGAACGAATTGTTAGCCACCGCCCCGTGATGCCTTACTCATCTGATCGGGGGCGCTTGCTTCCCTTGATCATCTTGAGTACCTCACTGCCGATGACAACGAGACCGGTTGCCATGAACATGATGGACCAGGCACCGATGAACTGACTAATTCGTTCTTGGGGCGTTGCACCAGAGCCGTTGGAAAACAGCAGCCACAAAATCAGAAGAACCGCAGCGACGAGGATCGTCCATGCGAATTTCGCCGCGACGTCCCCGCGCCTCCGTGCGAATTGCCACAGGAAGAACCCTGGCCCGAGCACTGCAAGGATGACAATCGCGATGGCGAACATTTGAGCAAGCATTGTGGTTACGCGGTGCCTAACGCCTTGAGTTAAGTCGACCCACGCTGTGGGTTCGGCTCGAATGATTAGTTAGGCCTCCGCCGAGTCACCGGCGGGGACACCGCACGAAGGACAGTGATTGAGCCGCGGCCGGAGCGAACCAAATGGTGCCAACTTTTGGAGCGAGAGCCAAAGCTTTGCGTCACAGATTGGGCAGCGAGCAGAAATGTACAGGTAAACACCCGAAGCAATAACGGCCGCTGCTGCCGCGATGAACACCAGGACCGCCGAAGACGGCCGAGTGAGAAGAAAGCCTACGACACTGGCGAGCCAACAGATAAGGACCGCAGCAACAAAATTGCGTTGAATCCTTACCAGGTGCGAACGGAGGGTCATTTGAGGCCTAACGCCTTGAGTTAAGCCGACCCACGCAATGGGTTCGGCTTGAATTATTAGTTAGGCTTGGAGGCTTACACCCAAGACCAGACGAGGAAAAAGATCGCCAATGCGGCCGCAACCCAAGCGAGCCACTCAAGAAATATACACCAAGAGCTAAGGGCCGCGAACACATCATGAATGGGTGCCATGTCTACAGCGTTCTCATTGACGTTATTGGAACTAATCCAATATCGGCTGTTGTCCCCGAACATCTCGTGCACCGTGCACATGGCGCCATTGAACTGGAAGGCAATGCGGTCATCCGATCGATGCTGCCGCCTTACGTCGGACACGCCAGGAACCGAGCAGAGCAGTGACTTGATTGCGCGCATTGAAATGAAGGTGCTGCTCACGTCAAAGCCGACGATCGTCCCATCTTCCCGGAATGAAGGCCAAGTTCTCACGCCTGACGTCTTGAGTTAAGCCGACCCGCGAAGCGAGTTCGGCTTGAATGAATTGTTAGACCTGAGCCGGCTATGGGCCACCGATGCCAGGAAGGCGCCGATCGACCACGCTGCAAGGGCTTTACCACCATGCATCAGCAGATCCGTCGCCGCCAGGGCTACAACTGCCGTTGTTGCAAAAACCGTGAACGCAAGCATGACGCTGGCGCCAAACACCCGAAGTGCGAGCAGGTGAATCAGCAATGCCACAAGCATAGCGCCTAGTCCGAAGACCACTGCTGCATCCCAGAACACGACAGGAAAACCATGCGGCATGACAAAGGCATTGGTGAAACCGAGCGCGTAGATGGACGCGGCATAAGTGAGTACGCCTGACACGACTCCAGCGGCGATGCTTTTGAGGGACTGCTGCATAAGTTCTCCTGAGGCCTAACGTATGAATTGAGCCGCGCCGCTAGGCGTCGGCTCGAATGAATGGTTAGGCCACATTGCGGTACATGGCAATGCGTTCTGCCAGTCCAAGTGCTGCCTCACGCCTCAAGGCTCGATCAAGGTGGGGATAGTGGTTGACACTGCATACGACCTTGAATCCATGCTTCGCGTAGAACGGCGCATTCCACGGGATGTTCTGGAAGGTAGTGAGCGTGATTTCGTGGAGACCCATCGCCCTGGCTTGGGCGACAGAGTGTTCGAGTAGCAGGCCGCCAATACCTCGTCTTCCATGGGATGGCAGTACATCCATCTCGACTATGTGCATCGCGGTCCCGACGGTCTCGCCGACGAGGAACCCGACTACACCGTCTTGCTCCGCATCGGCCACCCAGGCCAGATCGGCGCCAATAGCCGCTCGGATCTCCTCCGGCGAACCAGAGCGCCCAACGTCCTCGGGCAGTACCGAAGTTGGAAAGAGCGTCGCGGCAGCAATCTCGATTTCGAGCATACTGTGGAAATCGGCAATGGTCGAGGCTCGGAAGCGGATGTTGGTCATGCGGACTAACGCCTGAGTTAAGCCGCGCCGAAGGCGTCGGCTTGAATGATTAGTTAGGCCACAGAAGGTAGATGGGCACGCAGACCACCAGAGTGCCCGCGACGGAGAGCGAAAAGCCCAGGCGGTTCTGGGAGAGCTCGCGCCCCACAAGCATTTCTGGTGGTGCCCAGAAACGAAAAGCAATTTTCTGGCCGCGGCCATGCGCTGAGAGCAGACTACCCACAACCATCAATATGCCGGTAATCGATAACAAGCCGCCAACGACTGTCAGTACTACGGGGAAAATGGGCATGCCGTCTCCGATGCTACGTTGCTTTTAAGGTCTAACGCCTGAGTTAAGCCGCGCCAGAGGCGTTGGCTTGAATGATTAGTTAGGCCTTAGCGGGTCTGGGCCTCGATTTTAACGGTCGACACATTAGCGGCGTACGCAATGATCTCCTCAGCGGTCATGCCGGCCACGCGGTCCTTGATCCGTCCGATCGACGGTGACTGAAGCTCCGCGTTCCGGACCACGTCATATGCACTTCCAACACCGCTCAAGTTTATGGCAATCATTGCCATGACGAGCTCCTGCTTCTTGTTCTGGGGTAGTTCTTCGGACATTCGCTGAAAGGACATCTGCGCAGATTGAACGGTGGTTGCATCCAATCGCGTCACATAACGAGCGTCGCTATTGGTGGAGCAGGCGGAAAGCGAAAGCGCAAGGGTGGCAGCCAGAAAGATAAACTTATACATACCAAAAGAACTCCAATTGAGGCCTAACGCCTGAGTTAAGCCGACCCACGCAGTGGGTTCGGCTTGAATGATTGGTTAGGCCCCGGCTTACTCGGTTCCGGGAACCGGCAAGGAGCGCCCGCGTTGGCGAATCTGGCAAAAAGCCCCACGTTATGCCTTGACGCATCCGATTGACTCCGGCCGGGCCCTGGCTCCAGGCCTGCTGAAGCGTGAGTGTCGAACATAGGTCTGACTGCGATACGTTCCTCCCCGCAGAAGACGAATGCCTCCCCGCGCGAGGCTGACATTTTGCCAATGCCCCAAACGGTGTGCGAGAAGTTGCCGTCGTACCAAGAGTGGAAGTACGCCTCCGTAGACATCGGAGAATATGGGCTTGTTGCTGCTTTCATAGAACAGCCCGGCAAGGCCATAAGGATCAGGACGAGTGGTCGCAACATGGCCTAACGCCTAAGTTGAGCCGTCGCCGGCCGTGAACACTTGGGTTTCGAATCGCCGCTTCCCGGCGTCGGCTCGAACGTTTAGTTAGGCCCAGACGTTACGGCGGGACCCGCCGACCTGCAAGCCTCCGATGCATGACCGGGTGCGGACGCCCGGCCTGAGCAAGGCGCGAAACCCGCGCCCCCGTACACGACACAAGCTGATGCGAAGCCGGATGACCG
This sequence comes from Arenimonas sp., assembly GCF_019459675.1. Lineage (GTDB taxonomy): Bacteria > Pseudomonadota > Gammaproteobacteria > Xanthomonadales > Xanthomonadaceae > Arenimonas. The sequence continues at coordinate 784 of NZ_JAIBFH010000412.1, read as the reverse complement.
TGCCCGCGCCTCGAGGTGCCGCGACGGAGACGGTAGTGGCCGCCCAGGTGATCGGTTTACGCGAGGGGCCGATGCGGCACGCCTGAGCTCCCCTGCGCCGGATGCTCGGTGCGCGGGCGGCGAGGACTCACCCAACGAACTCTCCGAAGCCTATAAACGACAACGACCCGCGAACGGGCCGAAGCAACCTTAGAACTCCACGGGCCTAACGCCTTGAGTTAAGCCGCGCCGAAGGCGTCGGCTTGAATGAATAGTTAGGCCGGACGCTAAGCCGCAAAAGCGCGCATTGCAAGTGCTGCTGCCTCCAGATCACGCAGGCCGGTCAACCAGGGCAATCGCAAATGCGACGCCAATCATCACCAGCAAAACCAGCCCGACCCAACTGGTTCGATTTCGGTCACTTGGCTCCGCCGTGACCGTAGGGTCGATAAAGAGAGTTCCGAAATGTATGGCGACACGACCGAGATGATAAAGGAGTGTGCCCCACAGGAATCTGCCAGGGCCGGACCACCAAGGTGGCGAATCGTGTGTTGATTTCGGTTGCGGCATGGTCTGAGGCCTAACGCCTATTCGTGGTTGATATGAGCATATAGCGGCATCCTACCAAGCCGTGGACGGATTGCCATCGGGTGAATTCTTACCCTGAATCAACGCGTTGGCCGACTGCAGCCGTCGGCCGCGTTAGTGAGCCAGATAAGATATTGGAGGCAAAAGACCACAAAGAGCGAAATCGGCCGGGGTTGGCGGGGTAATCACGGCGGCCGGGGCGGCGCGGGCGCGGGGG